>JAAETO010000226.1 GCA_024228275.1 Arcobacter sp. | reverse complement strand
GGATCTTCAACTGGTGTATAAGTAAATACTAGTGTACTTGGATCTTTATAGTTAGCTGCATCTTTAGGAGCATCTGAAACCATATCATGATTTTCAGCACAGTACCTATTATCTAAAACACCTCTATTACTACAATTGTCAGCTTGTACTAAACTACCTACTAGAAGTAACATACCCAAAAAACCATTTTCAGCTTTTGAACATATTTTGTCGTTTTCATTGTCTTTCCTTTAATTTGAATGTCTAACTATACAATTGAGAGTCTGACATATATTTTTTAGTCATAATATTATAGGTTATAATAAATTATATAACATTATAATGTTATTATGTTACGTATAAAAATTAAAAAAAGAATAAATAAGTAAAAAATTTAATAACATGGATGTAAAACTAACAAAATTTAAAAAAATTACTACGAGAGTTTTAAAAATACTTAAAATTGCAAAAAACTTAAAATAGTATATAATATAAGAAAGACTTAAAGTTATAAATAAGAGATAAACGCTATATTTTTTTATTAAATGCTAGGATATTTGTAACTTTTTATATTTAATTGTATATATTAAAAAATCACATACTTTCAAAGCACCTAAAAGTAGGTACTTTTAAGATAGTTATAGTTAGATTAAATAGATATTTCTTTTATATCAGCTATATTTTTAAACTCTTTATAGACTAGAGCTATAATATTTTTTCTGTTAATTTTAATATTTTCATCTTCATGATTTACAAATACATTCTCAAAAAAGTTATCAAGTTCTGGCTTCAGTGCAAATAATATTTCTAGTTCTTCATCATATGTAGAATAATCAACAGATGTAACTTTAGAATACTTATTATACAACTCTTTTTCAGCTTCTTCCTCTAATAGTGTTTCATTTACATCTAGATTTGAATTAAAGTCTACATCTTTTATAATATTTGCAACTCTTTTAAATGTTGTTGCGTACTCTTTAAAACTATCACTTAAAACAATTGGATTAAGAGCACAAAGTTTTTTTGATATTTTATAAATATCTGTTTCACCACTTCCTAATACTGCTTTTAAGACAGAAGGATTTACTTCAAATATTTTAAAAAGTCTTTCATTAAAAAAGTCTACTAACTGTTTTTTATCTAAACCAGGGTATAGATAAGATAAAGAATCAATAATATTAGTTAAATCTACAGATAACTTGTGTTCCATAGAAATTTTTACAATTCCTGCTGCCGCACGTCTTAACCCAAAAGGATCTTTTGATCCACTTGGAATTTTACCAACACTAAATAGTCCCATTAAATTATCTAGCTTGTAAGATAAAGCTATAATAGAAGAAAACTCATTTGAAGGTAAGTTTGAATCTTCTCCATCAGGTAAATATTGCTCTTTTATTGCCGTATAAACATTTTTATCTTCTGAAGCAAGCTTAGCATAGTAATATCCCATAAGACCTTGAAGTTCAGTAAACTCATAAACCATTTCAGACATCAAATCAGCTTTTGAAAGCATAACAGCTTTTTCCACAAGATCTTTTTGTTTTACATTAAAAATATCAGCTAAGTAAGATGCTATTTTAGCTTCTCGCTCACATTTTTTGTACATAGAACCTAAGCCTTCAACAAATACTAATTTTTTAAGACCTTCATTTGATAAACCATTATTAATATCATTTTTATAAAAAAACATGCCATCAGCTAATCTTGGTCTAAGTACTTTCTCATTTCCTGCAATAATATGAGAAAAATCATCAGTTTTTGAGTTTGAAACTACTATGAAATTATTTGTTAATTTTTCATCTTTATAAACTGCAAAATATCTTTGATGTTCCTTCATAGATGTAACAATTACTTCTTCTGGCAATTCTAAAAACTCTTCATCAAATTTACCAATTAAAGCAGTAGGATATTCAGTAATAGCAACTACCTCTTCTAATAAGTCGCGATCAATTTCAATTTTTACATCATAGTTCTTTTCAATATCATTCATTTGAGCTAGAATTTTTTCTTTTCTTGTGTCAGGATATAAAACAACTCCTTGAGATTCAAGTTTAGAAAAGTAATCACCAGCAAAGTCATAAGTAAATGGTTTATAAGAGACCATTCTATGAGGAAAAGAAAAGTTAGATGATTTTACTCCAAAAAGTTCTGCATCTATTGTCTCTTCACCTAATAAAATAGATAAAGATCTAATAGGTCTAATAAAAGTATCACTTCGATCAGACCATCTCATAGATTTTCCAAAATTCAAAGAATTAATAAATTCATTTACCATTTCATTCAATAACTTTTTAGACTCTGTACCAATTAATTCTTTTTTAAAGTAAAGGACTTCTCCTTTACCTTGATCAATTTTAGATAATTGATCAACACTTACACCACACTTTTTTGCAAAACCTAAAGCAGCTCCTGTTGGATTACCATCTTTAAAGGCTATTTTAACTGGTGCTCCAAACAACTCTTGAACTGAATCTTCTTGTTTTACTTGAAATTCATTATGCCAAAGTACTAATCTTCTCGGTGTGTAAAAAAAATCGAAATTACATAATAGGCTATTTTTTTCTAAAATACTAGTCCACTTTTTTTCTATATTAGGTAACTCTTTTAAAAATGGAATTGCCGGCAATTCCTCAACACCAATTTCTATTAATAATGGTTTATTCATCTACTTTATCCTCAGATTCTTTTCTTCTTTTTTCAACTTCTGCTAATCTATCCGTATGTTTTTTAATTTGTTGTTTATTAAAACCTCTAATAAACATAAAAACCATAAAAACAAATAATACTGTTACTATTATGTCTAAAATTTCTTTCATTACTTATCCAAATCTCTTTATAAAAGTTTTTATATTATCTAAAAATCACTTAATCTTTTAGAAGAAAAAGAATACCATAAAAAAGCATTACACTTCATATAGATATTACTTATTTTCCATTAAATCAAGTAAGTTTGACTCATTATTAATTTCTTTAAAATTAAGTATATCTTCTTTATTTACATGACAGTTTTTACACGAAGACAACTCTTGATGTTCTTGTAATTTTGTTTTACTAAGTTTATTTTGAGAATGACAATTAAAACAATCACCTCCACACTCAGTCATACCTTCAGGAAGTGTAGTATGACAATTTACACATTTTTTTAAAATTACATGATAGTTTTTTTCTATTGATTTTTCTAAAGTAGGATGACACTGTAAGCAATCTCCACTACATGCATAAATCAAAATATTAAATAAAAAAAATAAAAATATATATCTCATTTTATTTTAATAAATTATCATAAATTACGCCATCAATTTCTAATAGTGCAATATCTTCAATCTCTTTTTCCGTCTCAATTATTGATAGAATTTTTGTGTCAAACATATAATTATCAGCTATATTTTGTAATTGTTTAGCAAGTTTCTTTTCGCAAATTAAATATTTACAATCTAAAGCATTCGCATAAATAGCCTCTTGAATACTTTTTACAATAACGGCAAAAGCTAATTGATTCTTATTACAATATGTTAATAAATTTTCATCATAATTAAATATCAACGTTGCATTAGGATGTGAGTTTTCTATATCCCAAATACTATCTATATAAGATATATCTTCAAAAGGAATTAAGTTATCACCTATTAATATCATTTTAAATACCTTTTTATTTTTTTAATAAACAATCTTTTGAACAGTAAAAATGACCATTACTTAATATAGCTTCTTTCTTTGAAACAAATGTTTTACAATTAGGACATTCTACCATAACATCTTCTATTTTTTCATCTTCTTTTTTTGTTACATTTTTTTCTCTATCTTTTTTAAATAAAATAATATAAACTAAAAAAAGTACTGCTGCAATTGCTAAAATCTTAAATATCATCTATTTCCTTTTAAATATAAATAATTTCTATCTTTTCTATTATAAATAGCACACTCTTTTAATTTAGCTTCTTCTATTTCACTATTTAAAAGACTACCTTTATAAAAAAGATATGAACTATCTTCTTTTGATATATTTTGAGTAATATCTAAAAGTAACTTTGTATTTGTAACAGCTCTAGAAGTAATTAAATCAACCTTTAAATCTTTAACATCTTCAACTCTTTTAGATAAAACTTCAATGTTATCAAGACCTAATGAATTTTTAACAAAATTTAAAAAAGCTACTCTTTTGATCCTAGGTTCTATTAAATAACATTTTACATCAGATTTAGCCATTGCTAATATTAAACCAGGATATCCAGCCCCTGTACCTATATCAGCAAAACTTTCAAAAGAATCAAGATATTGTAATGGATATACAGAATCTATAATATTCTCTTGAATATTTTCTGTTTTTAAACTTCCACTTAAGTTATGAATTTTACCCCATTGTTGTAGTAATGAAATAAAAACATTACATCTTTTAAAAAACTCTTTATCTAATGATATATTTATAAACTCTTTTTCAAAACTCATTAAAACATGTGTCCCATATGGTTTTTTTTAGTATTTATATAATGTTCATTATATTTATTTGATTTTGTAATTGCAGGTATTCTTTCAAGTATATTAACACCTAAAGATTCAATATATTTAATCTTTTTAGGGTATTTGTAATTAACTTTATATTATTTAATTTTAAATCTTTAAAAATCTCTTCAACAACAGAATAATCTCTATCATCTTCTCCAAAACCTAATTCTAAATTTGCTTCTATTGTATTTCTTCCGGCATCTTGTAAAGCATAGGCATTAACTTTATTTAATAAACCTATATTTCTTCCTTCTTGCCTATGATATATAACTAAGCCACCATGTTTTTCAATAAATTTTAAAGCTAAGTCAAGTTGACTTTGACAATCACACTTTAAACTACCTAGAGTATCACCTGTTAAACATTCTGAATGAATTCTAACATAAGGAGCATCAATAGCTTCAAAATTGTCACTCATAATTAATAAATGTTCTTGTTCTTCTAGCTTGTAAGCTCTAATTTTAAATTTTCCATATTTTGTAGGTAAATTAGCAATATTTGACTTCTCTATATTCATAACCTTTTAAACCTTAAATTGATAAAATGCTGAGATTATATCCAACAAAGGTAAATAAAATGTTTAAAAGATTTAGAAGATTAAGAATTAATAAAACTCTAAGAAATTTAGTACAAGAAACAATAGTAACAAAAGATGATTTTATATACCCTCTATTTGTAAAAGAAGGTGAAAATTTAAAAAAAGAAATAGAATCTATGCCAGGTGTATTTCAAATGAGTATAGATGAGATTTTAAAAGAATGTGCATATATTAAAAGTATAGGATTAAATTCAATTATTTTATTCGCAATACCAGATTTAAAAGATTCAGTAGGTAGTGAATGTTTATGTGAAGAGAGTATTATCTCAAGAACAATAAAAGCAATTAAATCTAAATTTCCTGATATGTTTATTGTTACAGATTTATGTTTTTGTGAATACACAGATCACGGACATTGTGGTATATTAGATCCTAAAACGCAGACAGTTGATAATGATAAAACTTTAGAGATATCTGCATTACAAGCAATTGTTCACGCTCGTGCGGGAGCTGATATGATTGCACCTTCAGGTATGATGGATGGAATAATTCAAACATTAAGAAAAGCTTTAGATGAAAATGGTTTTGAGAACTTACCAATTATGGCATATTCAACTAAATTTGCAAGTGCTTATTATGGTCCTTTTAGAGATGTAGCAGAATCAACTCCAAGTTTTGGAGATAGAAGAACTTATCAAATGAATCCAGCTAATAGATTAGAAGCTTTAGAAGAATCTTTACAAGATGAAACTGAAGGTGCCGATGTACTAATGGTTAAACCTGCATTAGCATTTATGGATGTAATTAGAGATATTAGAAATGAATCCAATCTTCCTTTATGTGCTTATAACGTAAGTGGAGAGTATGCAATGTTAAAACATGCAGGAGCTGCTGGTTTAATTGATTATGAAAGAGTAATGATGGAAACTTTAACTGGATTTAAAAGAGCTGGTGCAAATTTAATTATTACATATCACGCAAAAGAAGCTTGTGAACTTTTAGATAAGAAATAATAAGAAATGAGTCAAACTTATCAAGAAGCAATTGAAAATTCAAATATAGTATCAAAAACTGATATAAATGGAATTATTACATTTGTAAATGATGATTTTTGTAAGATTTCTGGTTATACAAAAAAAGAGCTAATAGGTAGTAACCATAATATAGTAAGACACCCTAATGTTCAAGCACAAGAGTTTACTCTTTTATGGGATACAATACTTTCAAAAAAATCATATAAAGCGACTGTTAAAAATAAGTGTAAAAATGGGTCAGTAGTATATTTAAACACTACAATAACTCCTATTTTAGATGATAATGATAATATAAAAGAGTTTATTGCAATTAGATACGATGTAACAAAAGAAGTTCAATTAAAACAAAAATTAGAAAAAAAAGATAAAGAACTTCAACTTTTAAATAAAACTTTAGAATTAAGAGTTAATGAACAAACAGCCCAATTAATTGAACTTAATCAAACCTTAGAGCAAAGAGTTGATGAAGAGATAATAAAAAATAAAGAAAAACAGAAGATTATATTCTGGCAGTCAAGAATGGCAAGTTTAGGTCAAATGTTAGCAAACATTGCGCATCAATGGAGACAACCTCTTACTGAACTTAGTTTAACATTATTTAATATAAAGAAAAGTGCAAAATTAAATAACAAAGATACTCTTAATAAATATTATAAAGAATCATTATCTATTATAGAAAATATGTCACAAACAATTGATGATTTTACTAATTTTTTTAATCCAAATAAACCAAAAGAAAAGTTTTATTTAGATTTTGCAGTTGATGACGCTCTATTAATTACAAAAAAATTTATTCAAAAAGATAATATAACAATTCGTAAAGATTTTAAAAAAGTAGAAGTCTTTGGAGTTTTAAATGAATTGTCTCAAGTTATAATAAATCTTATTCAAAATTCTAGTGAGGCATTTATTTATCAAAAAATAGATACAAGAGAAATAGATATACATATTTCAAAATCTAATGATTTAGCCACTATTTTGTTTTCTGATAATGCTGGTGGAGTAGAAGAAAAAATCTTAGACAAAATTTTTGAACCTTACTTCACTACAAAACATAAAAGTAATGGTACTGGGCTAGGTCTATTTATGTCAAGAATGATCATAGAAAAAAGTTTAAATGGAAGTATAGAAGTCTCTAATTTAAATAATGGTTTAAAATTTATAATTAAAATACCCTTGGAGTATTAAATGTCAAATGATGAAAGCTTATTAAAAGAATTAAAAATACTATTTGTTGAAGATGAAATAAATATAGCAAAATTTATCAAAGATGCTCTTTCTGATTATTTCTTCTCATTTACAATAGCAACCAATGGTGAAGAGGGTTTGAAAAAATTTAAAAAAATAAATCCTGATATTGTTATTACTGATATTATGATGCCTAAACTTGATGGTTTAGAAATGACAAAAAAAATAAAAAATATTAATGAAAATATACCAATTGTAGTAATAAGTGCTTTTTCTGATAAAGAAAAACTTTTAAAAGCTATTGACCTTGGTATTACTAAATATTTTATTAAACCTTTTGATCCAGAAGAAGTTTTAGAATATCTAACATTTTTAGCAAAAAAATTAAATAAACATAGGATTGTTTGCATAAATAAACATTTTAGTTTTGACAATAACACAAAAAATTTATTTGAAGACAATAAACTAGTAAATATAACAAAAAGAGAAAAAGAGTTTATTTCATTATTACTTGAAAATAAAAATGATATTGTAGATCCTAATACTATTAAAAGTAGTTTATGGAAAAATGAAAATGTAACAAATGAAAGATTAAGGACTTTTATAAAAAGATTAAGAGTTAAAACTTCAAAAGAATTAATAAAAAATATTGCAAGTCAAGGATATTTAATTTCTAATGACAATATTTAATTTATCTGCTAGCTTTGAAAAATCGAAAATATTTTTTGAAGTTTCTAAGTTTGATAAATTCTCAACTTCTAAAAATTTTTGTATATAAAAATTGTTCTTATAGCCATTTTCTATTAAAACATCTTGCATGTTATTTATATCGTCAACATCTAATAAATCATTATGTAAAGTTGTTCTTACTTCATATTCACAAATATTTTTATTTAATAAATTTAAACTTTTTAAAAATTCATTATAAAAGTTGCTATTTGTTATATTTTTATATTTATAATTTGGAGCTTTAAAATCAAGTGCAACGTAGTCAATCAACTTTTTATTTAATAATTCTTCTATAAGTTTTGAATTACTTCCATTAGTGTCAAGTTTTATTTTAAAACCAAGTTCCTTGATAGTATTACATATGCTAACTAATTCAAAAATTGTAGCTTCTCCACCACTTAATACTACAGCATCTAATAAACCTACTCTCTTTTTTAAAAATATATATAAATCTTCAAGTGTATAATTGCCCTGCTTTGAAAGCACTATATCAGGATTATAACAATAAAGACATCTCATGTTGCAGGATACAAACCATACAACACAAGATAAATGATCTTTAAAATCTAAAGTAGTGAACTTTGTAAGATTATAAATGATTTTTTTCAATAAACTTTATTCTTTCCAAGTGTTCACCTTTTTTTCCAATATTGAAACTCTCTACTGGTCTATGGTAACCCATTACTCTAGTGTAAACTATGCATTTTGTTCTTTTATTTTTTAACTTCTCAGGCTCTAAGCTTTTCATCATTTGACTCCTTATTTTTTAATTCTTCATTTATAATCTCTTCATCACAACTTGGACAATATTCATGTTCTCCATTTATATAACCATGTTTTGGGCAAATAGAAAAAACTGGTGTCATTGTAATATATGGTAGAGTATAATTTGATATTACATTTTTAACTAGTTTTCTACAAGCTTCAGTTGAAGAAATTTTTTCTTTCATATATAAGTGAAGTACTGTTCCACCAGTATATTTTCCTTGTAAATCATCTTGTAAATCTAAAGCTTCAAATACATCTTCTGTTAAATCAACTGGAAGTTGAGATGAATTAGTATAATAAATATTTTCGCCAAAACCAGCTTGTAAAATATCCACATATCTTTTTTTATCTTCTTTAGCAAACCTATATGTTGTACCCTCTGCTGGTGTGGCTTCAAGATTGTATAAGTTTCCTGTCTCTTCTTGATAAGAAACCATTCTTTCTCTCATAAAATCTAAAACTTCATTTGCCAGTGAAATACCTTCATTTTTAGAAATATCATATCTTTTTTCTGTAAAGTTAATTATCATTTCATTAATACCATTAACTCCAATAGTTGAGAAATGGTTATTAAATCCAGGTAAATATCTTTTTGTGTAAGGGAAAAGACCTCTATCATATAATTCATTAACAAAGACTCTTTTTTTCTCTAAAGTTGATTTAGCTAAATCCATTAGCTCAACTAATCTTTCAAAAAGTTTTTCTTTATTATCTTTATATAAATATCCAAGTCTTGCCATATTAATTGTAACAACACCAATACTTCCTGTCATTTCAGCACTTCCAAATAAACCTCCACCTCTTTTTAAAAGTTCTCTTAAGTCTAATTGAAGTCTACAACACATAGATCTTACATGTCCAGGTTTATACGCACTATCATTAGGAATTAATTTTCCATTTTCATCTTTAGTATATTGACTTCCAATAAAATTTTGAAAATATGATGAACCAATTTTTGCAGTATTTTCAAATAGAACATCAGTATTTTCTCCATACCAATCAAAATCTTCAGTAATATTAACAGTAGGAATTGGGAATGTAAAGGGCTGCCCTGTTTTATCCCCTTCAGTCATTACTTCATAATAAGCTTTATTAATCATATTCATCTGTTTTTGAAAGTCTTTATAAGTTAATTCAGTAAAATCACTATAACCTTTTTCTTTAATACTTTTCAATAATTCAGGATCGTTAAAATCTTTTAATAAATGTTCTTGTTTCTTTGTAGGAATTTGTGCACTTAAATCTCTTGGAACTGTCCAATCAATAGTTACATTCGTAAATGGACTTTGCCCCCAACGTGCAGGTACATTTAAATTGTAAATAAAACTTCTGATATTCTTTTTAACTTCTGAATATGATAATTTATCTTTAAATACATATGGCGCTAAATAAGTATCAAAAGATGAAAATGCTTGAGCTCCAGCCCATTCACTTTGAAGTATTCCTAAAAAGTTAGCCATTTGACCTAAAGCCTCTCTAAAATGATTAGGTGCATCACTTTCTACTCTTCCTCGAACTCCATTAAACCCTTCATCTAATAGAACTCTTAAACTCCATCCTGCACAATAACCACTTAAGCAATCTAAATCATGAATATGGTAATCGGCATTTCTATGAGCTTGACCTTCTTCTTTAGAATAAATTCTATCAAGCCAATAGTTTGCAATAACTTTTCCTGCACTATTATTAATTAAACCAGCATGAGAATAACCAGTATTAGAATTTGCTTTAATTCTCCAATCAGTACCATTAATATATTCTTCTATTGTTTGAGTTGTATTAACATAAGTTGTATCATCACTTAGACCTAAAATTTGTTCTCTTTGCATTTTATGCATGTGTCTGTAAAGCATAAAAGATTTCATAACATCAAAATATCTTGCTTTATATAACTCTTTTTCAATAAAATCTTGTATATCTTCTACCGCAATAACTCTTTTTTTCTCTAATAAGTCAATTACATTTAAATATATAACTGAGTCATACGTTACATGAACGCTTTTAAAAGATTTTTTTATTGCATCTTCTATTTTATATGATTCAAATTCTTCATAAGTACCATCTCTTTTTAGTAGCTCTTTTTTCATTAATTATCCTTAAAGTGATAATGCAATAATAAGCTTATACTTCTTAAAAAATAATAATATAAAATGTCACATAACTGTCACCAGATAGTTAACTCAGAAGATAAAATAATTTTTTTAAATATAAAATAATTAAAAATAATTTTTTTAAGTGAATAGTAAATATATTTTCGCTAAAATATTATCTTTTTTAAATATAAAGGTTAAACTATGAGACACTTTTTGGCACTAAAAGATTATACAAAAGAAGAAATTTTAGAAATTTTAGAAATTGCTGCAAAAATAAAAATTGAAACAAAAAACAAAGTTTTTAAAGATTATATGCCAAAACAAACACTAGGTATGATATTTGAAAAAAGTAGTACAAGAACTAGAGTTAGTTTTGAAACTGGAATTTATCAATTAGGTGGCGTTGGTTTATTTTTATCATCTAACGACATTCAATTAGGTAGAGGTGAACCTATGAGTGATACTTCTAGAGTTATTTCTAGTATGGTTGACATGGTAATGATTAGAACTTTTGATCAATCAAGAATAGTTGAATTTGCAAAGTACTCAAAAGTGCCTGTCATAAATGGTTTAAGTGATCAATACCACCCTGTTCAATTATTAGCAGATTACATGACTATACAAGAAGCTAAATTAGACAAAAATCTTATTGTTGGTTATATTGGTGATGGAAATAATTTAGCAAATTCTTGGCTAATGTTAGCTTCAAAATTAGGATTTGAGCTTAGAATAGCAACACCAAAAGGTTATGAAGTTGATGAAAAAGTTGTCGATGAAGCAATGGAATTTGCAAAAATTTCTGGAGCAAAAATCATTATTGGGAATGATCCAATTGAAGCTGTAAAAGGATCAACTGTTGTTACAACTGATACTTGGGTTTCTATGGGACAAGAAGAAGAAAAAGAGAAAAGAATAAAAGATTTTGATGGTTATATTATTGATTCTAAAATGATGTCATTAGCTCAAGATAAAGCAGTATTCTTACATTGTTTACCAGCATATAGAGAATATGAAGTTAGTGAAGAAGTAATTGAGAGTAATCAAAGTTTAGTATTTCAAGAAGCAGAAAACAGATTACATGCGCAAAAAGGTGTAATGGTTTGGTTAGATCGACAACATAAAAAATAAAATATAGTGAGAAAAAGATGATAGATTTTAAAAAATTTGAAAAATATTCAAAACCAGGTCCAAGATATACTTCATATCCTACTGCACCTGAATTTTCAGAAGATTTTTTACAAAAAGATTTAATTGATTATTATAAATCACAAGATAAAACAAGAAAACTATCTTTATACATACATCTACCATTTTGTAGAAGTGCATGTTATTTTTGCGGGTGTAATGTTATTTTCACTTCAAAAGAGGATAAAAAAGTAAATTATTTAGTATATTTAAAAAAAGAACTTAATTTATTAAAAGATATTTTAGATACTTCAAGAGAAGTTATTCAAATGCATTTTGGAGGCGGAACTCCTACATATTTTTCGCCAAAACAGTTAGAAGAAGTAATTTCTATGGTAAAAGATATTTTTCCAAATTTTTCTCCTGATGCAGAAATCTCTTGTGAAGTTGATCCAAGATTTTTTACAAAAGAGCATATGGAAGTTTTAAAAAAAGGTGGATGTAATAGATTAAGTTTTGGAGTTCAAGATTTAAATCCTGAGGTTCAAAAAACTATTCACAGAATACAACCATATGAAACAACTCAAAATGTAATGCAAATAGCTAGAGATGCTGGAATAAATTCAATCAATATTGATTTAATTTATGGACTTCCGCACCAAAATAGAAATACTTTTAATAAAACAATAAAAGAAGTACTAACTTTAAATCCAGACAGATTAGCAATATTTAACTATGCTCATGTTCCTTGGTTAATGAAAACAATGAGAAAATTTGATGAAACTACATTTGCACCTCCTTCAGAAAAACTTGAAATTTTAAAAGATACAATAGAGTTTTTTACTAAAAGTGGTTATAAAATGGTAGGAATGGATCATTTTGCAAAACCTGAAGATGAGTTATTTAAAGCTATTGAAAAAGGTGAACTTCATAGAAACTTTCAAGGTTATACAACAAAAGGTGGAGCAGATTTAATTGGAATCGGAGTTACATCAATTGGTAATGGAGTTGATTATTATGCTCAAAACTATAAAGATTTAAAACTTTATGAAGAAGCATTAGATAATAATAAATTACCAATTTTTAAAGGTTATAAATTAAGTAAAGACGATATATTAAGACAATATGTAATTATGGAACTTATGAGTAATTTTAGCTTGAATATACCTCGAACAGAAAATAAGTTTTCTATTGATTTTAAAGAATATTTTAAATATGATTTAGAAGAGTTAGATGAGTTTATTGAAGCAGAGTTAGTCTCAATTAATGATGAGAAAATAGAAATAACACCTACAGGAGCAATGTTAATTAGAAATATATGTATGCCATTTGATGCATACTTAAAAAAAGTTCCTGAAAATAAAAGAAGGTTTAGTAAAACAATATAATGAATATACTTGAAAAATTTAATTATACCGAAGTAAGTGATGATTGTGTAAAGTGTGGGAAATGTAAACCTGTATGTACAATATTTAATATAAATCAAGACGAAGCTACATCTCCAAGAGGCTTTATTGACCTTTTAGGTGCATATAAAAGAGATGAGTTAGAACTTGATGAAAATGCAAAAAATATTTTTGAATCATGTTTTTTATGTACGAATTGTGTTGAAGTATGTCCTAATGATTTGCCAACTGATATGATTATTGAACAAGTTAGATCTGATATAGCTAAAAAATATGGTATTGCTTGGTATAAAAGATTGTTTTTTTATCTTTTAAGACATAGAAAAATTATGGATTTATTATCAAGTTTAGGTTGGGTATTTCAAACATGTGCATTAAAGATAGATGAAAAAAAACAATCAGCTTTACCTAGATTTTCTTTGCCTATAGTAAAAAAAGATAGAGCTTTACCCTTTGCGGATATGAGAAGTTTTTTAAATAAATATCCACAAAATATATCTTCAGAAAATAAAAAAAATATTGAAGGCAAAAAAAATAAAGTTGCTATATTTATTGGATGTATGAGTAATTATACATATACTAATACTGGTGATTCTTTAGTTAAAATTCTTAAAAAATTAGATCTTGATATTTTCATTCCAAAAAAACAATTATGTTGTGGTGCACCTGCATACTTCACAGGGGCATTTGATACAGTAGATTATTTAATAAAACAAAATATTGAATATTTTGAAAAATGGATAGATGAAGTTGATGCAATAATTATCCCAGAAGCTACATGTAGTGCTATGATTAATCAAGACTGGGAACATTATTTACATAATCAATTAGACTGGAAGAAAAGAGCAGTTAAAATTTCAAAAAAAGTATTTATGGCTACTAAATGGTTAGAAACTAATAGTGAATTAAAAAATCTACTTAGTAAATCTTCTAAAAAAATGGAAGATTTAGTAACTTATCATGATCCATGTCATGCAAAAAAAATGCAAGGTGTTTGGCAAGAACCAAGAGAGTTATTAAAACAAAATTATGTATTAACTGAAATGAGTGACTCTAATAGATGTTGTGGATTTGGAGGAGTTACAATGCAAACAGAAAAGTATGATTATGCTAAAGCAGCTGGTGCTCCAAAAGCAGCAATGATAAAAGATACAAAAGCGCAAATTGTTAGTGCTGAATGTTCTGCCTGTAGAATGCAAATTACAAACTCTTTATATCAAGCTAATGTTGATGTTCAATTTAAAAATCCTATTGAACTTATTGCAGAAGCTTTATAAAAAATATTAGGTTACTTATGGAATTTTGGAAAAATATATATTCACAATTTGATCCTATAGCTTTTAATATAGGTTCGGTTTCAGTACACTGGTATGGTATTATGTATGCATTAGCATTACTTAGTGCAATATTTGTAGCAAAATGGTTAATTAAACATGATAAAATACCTATAAAAGATGAACTTTTTGATTCTTATATTTGGTGGGCAGAGATAGGTGTAATTCTAGGAGCTAGATTAGGATATATAATTTTTTATGATCCTAATACAATGTACTACCTAGCTAATCCTTGGCAAATATTTAATCCTTTTGTTAATGGTGAATTTACAGGTATAGCCGGAATGAGTTATCATGGAGCTTTTATTGGTTTTTTAATTGCTTCAATTTTATTTTGTAAAAAGAATAAGGTTTCATTTTGGTTTTTAGCAGATATTTCTGTAATTGGAATAAGTGCTGGATATGTATTTGGAAGAATTGGTAATTTTTTCAATCAAGAACTTATAGGTCGAGAAACAGAAGTTCCATGGGGAATATATGTAAACGACGTTTTAAGACATCCTTCTCAACTTTATGAAGCATTTTTAGAAGGTATTTTAATATTCATTATACTTTTTGCTATTAGAAAAAGAAAAACTTTTGATGGTCAATTAGCTATTTATTATGGTATTTTATACTCTATTATGAGAATAATTGCAGAATTTTTTAGAGAACCTGACATACAACTAGGTTTTTTATATGGTCAATGGCTTACAATGGGAATATTGATATCAGGTATATTTGCTATATTAAGTATAATTGTAATGGTAATAATGATGAAAAAAGTTAAACATAAAATTAAAAATAGTTAATACTTTTAATTTTAATGTTTAATTAGACTCTACATATCCATATTCTATTGCTAATTCATCTATTTTCTTTTGTAATAAATCTATTCTCCAACCATGCCTATTTGCAAAATTCTCAATTTCTACTTCTCTTTGTTCTGAAGTACAGAAAACAAAAATTCTTTTTAAAAATGGTCTAGGTACCTGTATCGCTATTAATTGAAAATAGTTTTCTTTACAACTTCTAGAGCAAAATGCTTTACTCATTGCTATCTTCTTACCACAGTATGGACAATGTGACATTATTTATATCCCCTCTTTTAATATTAATTTGTAAAACTTTGAATTTGCAATATCTTGTAAAAACTTAGGATCTACATTATGAAGTGCAACGATTTCTATTTCTTTGCCAGCCATAATCCATCCTTTGCCAGTGTCAACGATTTTCTTATTTTCAAATAATTCAATAAGTTCTTCTTTTGAAACAATTTTTTCTTCTTTCATATATTTATAATTAACAATTACTGTTGTATATTGTCAATTATATACCCTTTATTAGAATGATTCCTTATTATTTCGTAATAAGTTTTTTGTCTTATTTTATTTACAATATTTCTCATTGTATAAATTGACATATTTTTGCCTTTCCAAACAATATTTTTAATTGTATCATAATCAGTAATATCACCTTTTTGAGTAATTAAAAGTTTTAGAAAACCTTTTTCCAATCTAGTAAAGTCAACTAAAGTTCCACCTGCTTTAAAAAATTGGTCTCTATACTCATCAAAATATATACCATTTTGAAATTCAATTTTATCACCTCTTTTTGTTTGATTTAAGCACATTATTACACTAAGTTTAATATCCTTAGCTCTTAAAGGTTTTGTTAAAAAAGTATATGCACTATTGTTAATTGCAGTAACAATATCATCATTATTATCTTTATTAGAAATAATAATTTTAGGTAATGTAGGCGCAGTATGAGATATTGTAGTACAGACTTCATCAAAATCTTTTGCTGAAACAGCAGTATCAATGATAACCATATCATAGTTATTTACACTAATTAAAGAAATTGCTTCATCTGAAGTCTCAACTAGTGTCAACTCTTTAAAATACTCATCGAATTCATTTTCAATAGTATTTTTAACATCAGCATCATTACTTACAAAAAGTAATTTAGCATTATAAAGTTTTCTAATGTTTTTTAATGTTTTAATCATATTTTGCTCTTTATAAATAAATTTTAAACATATTTTATCAAATTAATATTAATTTGTCAAAAAAAAATTATTAAATAATAAATTTTTAATACATATTTAAATTTTATTTAAAATCTCCCCAATTAGTTCCAACAATTAATGATACTTTTAAAGGAATATCTAATTGATATATATTTTCCATGATATCTACAATAGATTTGGTTATTTTATCAATCTCCTCATTCTTAATTTCAAAAATTAGTTCATCATGTATCTGTAATAGGATTTTTATATTGTGATTATTGTTATATTTATGATATATTTCAATCATTGCTAGTTTTATTAAATCAGCAGCACTTCCTTGAAAAAGTGTGTTAACAGACTCTCTTAAATAAGATGCTCTAATCATTGCATTAGCAGAATCAAAATCAAATACTCTTCTTCTTTTTAAGAGTGTTTCAACATATCCAAATTCTAAAGCTTTTTCTTCAATTGACTTTAAATATTCATTAACACTTTTAAAAGCTTCAAAATAAGAGTCAATATACTTTTTTGCTTCTTTCGAAGGAATTCCAAGTGTTTCTCCTAGCTTTCTGCTTCCCATTCCATATAATAAACCAAAATTAATAGATTTTGCAATTGACCTTTTTGAATCAGCTTCTTCTTCACCAAATATTTTAACTGCAGTTTGTCTGTGAATATCTAAATCATTGTTAAATGCATTAACTAAGGCTTCATCTTTTGAAAAATGAGCTAATAGTCTTAATTCAATCTGAGAATAATCTATACCAACTAAACTATAACCATCTCTTGGTATAAATACACTTCTTATTTTAGAACCTGCATCAGTCCTAACTGGTATGTTTTGTAGATTTGGATTTTTTGAACTTAATCTTCCAGTTGCAGTTCCAGTTTGCAAAAAAGAAGTATATATTCTATTATTTTCATTACTTTTCCCTAATTCAAGTAATGGTTCTATATATGTTGATTGAAGTTTAAAAGATTCTCTATATTTAAGTAATAAAGGAATAATTTCATGTTCATCATAAAGTTTATTCAATACTACCTCATTTGTACTATAACCACTTTTTGTCTTTTTTGAAGGAGGAAGTTTTAAAGTATCAAATAAAATTGCACCTAATTGTTTAGGTGAATTAATATTAAACACAGTACCTGCACAAGTATGAATTTTACCAATTAGTTCTTGAATATTCTTACTATTACTTTCTTTTAAATCGGACAAATTATTTACGTCAATTTTTATACCATTCTTTTCCATATTTAATAAAACATTTATAAAATCAAACTCAATATCATGAGCAATACTAATTAAATGTTCACAATCTTCATTTTTAAATTCCTCTAATAATTTAAAATAAACCTTATATGTATATAAAGCATCTTCCGCTGCATAATTACAAGCTTCATCTATATTAACATTAGAAAAATTTTCACCTTTTTTTACTACATCTTTAAAAGATATCATAGTATGTGAAAAATATCTTAAGGATAAAGCATCAAGACCTATTTTTAAACTAGGATTTAGTAACCAAGCTAGTAACATAGTATCTGCATAAAGTTTTAACTCAATATCTAAATTATTTTTAATTATCATGAAATCATACTTAAAATTTTGAAGTATTAATTTTTTAGTATTTAAAATATTTATACATGTTTTAACAACATCAATAGATATCTGAGAAGGAGATCCTAGATAAAAATGATTTATAGGTACATAATATGACTTATCTTTTTCAAAACAAAAAGAGAAGCCAACTAAAGAAGCACTCTTTGTATCAATATCAGTAGTTTCAGTATCAAAAGCTACAAATGTATCTTCAGGAATTGACTTAATAAGTTCTAAAAGTATATTTTCATCATTTAATAAAATATATTCAACTTTTTTTTCATTAGAATTAATAACTTTTTTAGTATCACTATTTTTATTCCTAGATTCTGGAATTCTTGTTTTATAATTTAAACCTTCTTTATTTACTCTATCTACAATTCTATTCATATCATATTCAATTAAAATATCAGATATTTTTAAAATTGGATTTTCTTCAGGTAAATTATAATTATCAATTTGATCTAGAAGATAACAATCTTGATCCAATGTTACTAGTTGTTTAGATATATAAGCTAATTCTTTACCTTCAGTTAATAAGGTTTGCCATCTTTTTTTTTCAATATTATCAAGGTTTAAATAAATATTATCGAGGTTATCATATTTTTCTATTAATGCTTGAGCAGTTTTAGCACCTACGCCTTTAACACCAGGAACATTATCAGCACTATCACCTAAAAGTGATTGATAATCAGTAAACTGTCTAGGTCTTACTCCATATTTATCAAAACATTTATCTTCAGTAATAACAGTTTTTTTAATTGGATCAAATAAATACACATTACTATCTTCTATTAATTGATATAAATCTTTATCATGAGATACAACTCTTACTTCTAAGTTTTTTTGTTTAGCATCATTCGCAATTGATGCAATTATATCATCAGCTTCAAATCCACTTTTAATTGCTGTTTCAAAGCCCATCTTTTCAATCAAATCAATAGCAATAGGTAACTGTTTTAATAAATCTTCTGGCACATCTGGTCTATGAGATTTATACTCTGAATAAATATCATTTCTAAAATTTTTACCTTTTGAATCAAGTGCAAATACTAAATAGTCTGTATTAAAATCTTTCCCAATATTAGATATAAAATTCATAAAACCTGTTAAAAGACCAGTTGGAAATCCACTTTTTGACTTTAATGGTGGCAATGCATAATAACTTCTAAATAAAAATCCAAATGTATCAATTACCGTTATAGTTTTTTTCATAAAACCTTCTTTCATACGCTTTTTTAAAGATTTTATAATATAATAATATGACTAAAAATAAGGTTTACATATTTTGATATAAAATAAATACTTATTTTAATAAATCAATAGATAAGGACATAAATGATAATCATACCAGCCAGATTAAATTCTAGTAGATTTGCAAATAAAATACTTGTAGATATTTTAGGTTTACCTATGGTAATCAAAACTGCACAACAAGTCAGTTCTTTAGATAAAGTAGTAATTGCAACAGATTCGCAAGAAGTAATTGATTTAGCTAAAAATCATGGCTTTGAAGCTGTTATGACTTCAAATGCCCATCAAAGTGGAACTGATAGAATAAATGAAGCTGTAAACATATTAAATTTAGATGATAATGAAATAATAATAAATGTTCAAGCAGACGAACCATTTATTGAAGAAGATGTAGTTAGAACTGTAATAAACAGAGTAAAGAAAGTTAAAAAATACAATGAAGATATTATGATAACAAGCTGTTATAAAGATATTAGTTCTGAATTAGCGGATGATCCTAACCATGTAAAGGTTATACTTGATGAAAATTCAAATGCAATTTATTTTTCAAGAGCAAAGGTTCCTTATCATAGAGATCATTACGATTCTTCTTCTTATTGTGGTCATCTAGGTATATATGGTTTTACAAAAAAGTCGCTAAATAAATTTTGTAAACTAAAATGTTCAAAATTAGAAAATATAGAAAAACTAGAACAACTAAGAGCAATTGATAATGGATTCAAAATTGCTATGGTAAAAGTAGATTCTAAATCATTTGGTATTGATACTGAAGATGATTTAAAAAATGCAATAAGAATTTTTAAAAATTAATTGTTTTATATTTTTAAATTTATTACAATTAATTATATTAAAATAAAATATATTAAATCTAGGATTGTTTTATGAACAAAGAAATATTAAAAAATATTAATGTGTTGTATGTAGAAGATGAAAAGGATGTTAGAGAATTTACTAGTAAAACTCTTGGAAGTATTGTAAATACTATTATTGTTGCACAAGATGGAGAGGAAGGATTAATTAAATTTAAAGAAAACTCTGATATAAACATTATTTTAGCAGATATAAACATGCCTAAAATGGATGGAATAAAAATGTGCTCTGAGATTCGAAAAATCAATAATAAAATACCTATAATTATAACCAGTGCTCATAGTGATCCACATTTTTTAAACTGCGCTATAAATGTAAAAGTTTCTTCATTTGCTCTAAAACCTATAAACTTATATAATTTAATTGAAAATATGATCAAATCAATTGAACCAATTTTCTTAAAACTAGAGTTAGAAAATATTAATAATAAACTTGATAAAGAAGAATCTACTAAAAAAATACAACAAGTCTTAGATTCTCAATATAATATTGTATTAATAACTAGTATACTAAACATAACAAATGTAAATAATAAATTTTTAGAATTTTTTGGTGTAAATTCAATAGAGGAGTTCCTTAATAAAAATACTTCTTTATTAAGTAAATTTAAAGAAGAAAAAGGTTTTTTTAGTCTCAAATCATTAAATAATAAAGATAATTGGCTTAATGAACTTTTAGAATTAAAAGATTTAAATAGGATTATAAAAATAAAAAATAATTTAGGAAAAGAAAAAGTTTTTATTATTAATATAGATAAGTATGATCAACAAAATAGTAACTATATCCTTTCTTTTACAGATATTACGGAAAGGGAAGATAAATTAAATATTTTAAGATATCAAAATAACTACGATCAATTAACAGGTCTATTTAATAAAGAAAAATTTAATCAAATTTTAATTAAAGAGATAAAAAGAAATAATAGATATAAAAGTCCACTATCAATAATTATATTTAATATAGATGACTTTAACTCTTTTAACAAAAACTTTGGCCATAGCCTAGGTGATCAAGTTTTAAAATTAATTTCGGAAATAGTTATTAATAGTGTTAGAGAGCATGATAGTATAGTTAGATGGGAAAGTAAAGATTTTTTGGTTTTACTTCCTCAAACTAATTTAGATGGAGCAAAAATAGTTGCTGAAAAAATTAGAAATTCAATTAAAAATTTACAAATTGATCAAGTTTCAAAAAAAATAACTGCAAGTTTTGGCGTAACTAAACTTAAAGAAATAGATAATGAAGAAAGTATAATCTCTAGAGCAAGAGAAGCTTTATATCAAGCAAAGAATGAAGGAAAGAATTTAGTATCTCAAATTTAAAAACTAAAATTCTCTCCTAAATAATGTTCTCTTACACTTCCGTCACTTTTAATATCTTCACTTTTACCTGAAGCTAATAAAGATCCATTTTTCATGACATAAGCTCTATCACATATTTCTAATGTTTCTCTTACATTATGATCAGTTATTAATACTCCAATACCAATTTTTGTTAGTTCATGAATAATTTCCTGAATATCTTTGACAGCAATAGGATCAACTCCTGCAAAAGGCTCATCAAGAAGTAAAAAATTTGGTTTAGAAACTAAAGCTCGTGCAATTTCTGTTCTCCTTCTTTCTCCTCCTGATAAAGAAACACCTTTTCTTTGTCTGATTGGTTCGATATTAAAAACTTCAAGTAATTCCTCAACTCTTTTATTTTGTTCTTCTTTATCATTAGTTACAATTTGGGCAGCTAGCATTAAATTATCTTCTACAGATAAATCTTTAAAAATAGATGATTCTTGAGGCAAGTACCCTATTCCTTTTAAAGCTCTTTTATGTAGAGGTAAATTCGTAATTTCATCTTCATCAAAAAACACTTTTCCTGAACTTGGACTAACCAAACCACAAACTGTATAAAAAGTTGTTGTTTTTCCAGCTCCATTTGGACCTAATAACCCTACAATCTCTCCTGAATTAACTTCAAGTGATATTCCATGTAATATTTGAGTTTTTTTTATATTTTTTTTAATATCTTCTATTTTTAATTTACTCATTTATAATGTATTGCCTTTTTTCATCTTTTTTTTCAATTGTAAGAATAATAACATCAAATCCGTAAGACTTTAATAATTCTTCAAGCTTTTCATCTGCCCATTCAATAAAATGAACTCCATTTTTATCAAACTCTTCTAATAAACCTAAAGATATAAACTCTTCTAATGTTTTATTATAAACGTCATAATGATAAATATCATTAGAATAAATAGATTGTATTGAAAATGTTGGAGAAGTAACTAAATCATTTAAACCTAAAAATTCAACATAGTTTTTAACTAAAGTTGTCTTTCCACTTGCTAAATCACCTCTTAAAATAACAATACAATTATTAAGAAAAGATTTTATTTTTAAATCTAATGTATCAATAATTATATTTAGCTCGTTAATGCCTAGGGTATGTGATATCAATAAAAACCCTAATTTAATTTTGAAGACATTTCAATTAATTCTTCAAGTTTTGCTTTTGCTTTTAAACTTTGTATTGCATCAACTGCTATTTCAATTCCTTCTTGTAAATCTCTAGCTTTATCATCAACTATTAAAGCTGCTGCCGCATTTAAAAGTACAATATCAAGTTTTGCACCAAAAATAGTATTATTTAATATACCTCTTGTTACTTCCGCATTAAATTTTGCATCACCACCTATTATTTCTTTTTTTGGATACAATTTAAAACCATAACTTTCAGGATTTATTTCAAAATCTTCTAATCTACCATTATCGAGTATTGTTGCATATGTTATATCAGATATTGATATTTCATCCATTCCATCATTTGATGAAACAACAATTGATTTTTTACTTTCTAATAAATCTAATGCAGTTGCAATTTTATTTATATATGCTTTATCAAATACACCAACTAATTGCTTGTGAACACTAGCAGGATTTGATAAAGGACCTAAAATATTAAAGATTGTTCTATGAGGTATACTTTTTCTAATTGGCATAATATTTTTCATTTCAGGATGATGTTTTTGAGCAAACATAAAACAAAAACCAGTATCTTCTAACATTTTAGCAGTGTTTTCTAAAGATATTTCAAGATTTAAACCTAGTGCCTCTAACATATCAGCACTTCCACTTTTACTAGTAATACCTCTATTTCCATGTTTTGCTACATAACATCCACAAGCTGCTAAAACTATAGAAACAGTAGTTGAAATATTAAAAGAATTAGATTTGTCTCCTCCAGTACCACAATTATCAATAAGTTTCTCTTTTAAATCATAATGTACAGGTAAAGGTATAAAATGATCTCTCATAGCACTTGCCGCAGCAGCTATTTCAGCTGAACTTTCTCCTCTGTTGTAAAGCTCTATTAAATAATCTCTAATTTCTTCTTTTGGAAGCCTATTTTCAAAAATATCATCAAATTTCAACTTAGCAATATTAAACATTATTTATCCTTATAATTTTTTAATGTATTCATCCATTTTAGATTTTGGAGTTGACTTAGTCGTTGGTATTTCTAAAACATTAAATTTATCACTTTTTTCAAGATATCTTATTTCTATAATATCTCCAACTTTGACCTCTTTTGCCTTTTTAACAGCATTTCCATTAATAAATACAACTTTATGTTCGAGCATATCTTCTGCAACAGCTCGTCTTTTTGTTATATTTACAGCATTTAAAAATTTATCTATTCTCATAAATATAATTATAACAAATTTTTGTTAAAAACAATTTTTCAAAATTATTATAATTTTTATATTTACCATAAATATATTAAGAAAATATTTTAAATTATTCATTTTAACATATCTATTTCAACTTAAATTAATTTATAGTAACTTTTAGCTATAATTTAGCCTTAAAAATTACTAATTATAGGATATGTGTATGAGTAAAAAAAATGTAAAAAAAGTAGTCTTAGCTTATAGTGGAGGATTAGATACTTCAATTATTTTAAAATGGCTTCAAGATGAATATAATGCAGAGGTAATTACATTTACTGCTGACTTAGGTCAAGGTGAAGAAGTTGAACCTGCTAGAAAAAAAGCACTAGATATGGGAATAAAACCTGAAAATATATTTATATTAGATATTAAAGAAGAATTTGTAAAAGATTACGTATTTCCTATGTTTAGAGCAAATGCAATTTATGAAGGAGAATATTTATTAGGAACTTCAATTGCCAGACCTTTAATTTCAAAAAAACAAATCGAAATTGCTAATAAAATGGGTGCAGAGGCAGTATCTCATGGTGCAACAGGAAAAGGTAATGATCAAGTAAGATTTGAACTAGGTTATTTAGGATTAAACCCAGATATAACAGTAATTGCTCCTTGGAGAGAATGGGACTTAAATTCAAGAGAAAAACTACTATCTTATGCAAAAGAACATGGAATTGATATAGATAAAAAACATATTGATAAAGATGGGAACCCAGCAATTAGTCCATACTCAATGGATGCAAACCTTTTACATATTTCTTATGAGGGTTTATCTTTAGAAGATCCAAGTGCTGAACCTAATGAAAACATGTGGTTATGGACTAATTCTCCCGAAAATGCTCCAGATGAAGCGGAATATATCACAATTGATTATAAAAATGGAGATCCTATTGCAATAAATGAAGAAGAAATGACGCCAGCAACAATTTTAGAAACGTTAAATAAATATGGAAACAAACATGGTATTGGAAGAATTGATATTGTCGAAAATAGATATGTAGGGATGAAAGCACGTGGTTGTTATGAAACTCCAGGCGGAACTATAATGCTTAAAGCACATAGAGCGATTGAATCTATTACTCTAGATAGAGAAGCTGCTCATTTAAAAGATGAATTAATGCCAAAATATGCCAAACTTATATATCAAGGTTACTGGTATTCTCCTGAGAGAGAAATGATTCAAGCTTCTATTGACGCAACTCAAAAAAATGTTGAAGGAAAAGTAAAATTAAAACTTTATAAAGGTAATGTAATAGTTGTTGGAAGAGAATCTGAAAAATCACTATTTTCTGAAGCTCACTCAACTTTTGAAGAAGATGAAGTATATAATCAAAAAGATGCTGAAGGATTTATCAGACTTAATGCATTAAGATTTATTATTGCCGGAAAGAAATAATATAATAACTAATTTGTAAATAATTTGCAATTAATATCAATTGGTACTTTGTACCTTTTGATAATACTCTAATTTATCGCTATATCTAACTAAATATACTTCCTTTTAATATTATATTGATTATAATTATCTTTTTTATATATTAATATTTTGATTATTAAAAAAAAATAAATAACTATATTAAATTTACTTTATATATCATTTTACAAAAACTAGGATATTTTTTGAATTATTTAGAAGACTTAAAAAAATTGGTAAATATAAACTCTTATACACAAAATAAAAATGGTGTTGATGAAGTTGGTCATTTGATGAGTAAATGGCTTAAAGATTTGGGATTTAAAAAAATTGTTTATAATAGAGAACTTATAGGTGATCACTTACTATTCAAATCAGAAGAAAAACAAGGTTTAAAAAAAATTCTACTATTAGGACATAATGACACTGTCTTTCCTGAAGGTTATTTTGAAAAATATTCTGAAGATGAATCTTGGGTTTATGGTCCTGGAGTTTGCGATATGAAAGGTGGGAACATTGTTGCATTACAAGCTCTTAGAAATTTATTTAATAAAAATAAAAATATATATAACATAGATTTTCTACTTGTGTCTGATGAAGAGACAGGCAGTGATGATTCAAAAGAAGTCACTTCCTCTATTGCTAAAAATTATGATTATTGCTTCGTTTTTGAAGCTGCTGGCCAAAACCTAGAATTAGTTACTGCAAGAAAAGGTGTAGGAAGATATCTAATTAATATTGAAGGTAAAGCTGCACATGCAGGAACTTCTTATCAAAAAGGTATAAATGCTAACTTAGAAGCTGCCATTAAACTACAAAAATATTCAGATCTTATTGATTTGAAAAATGGAACTATAATTAATGTAGGGAAAATAGAAGGGGGAATAGGAATAAATACTGTATCACCTCATTGTAATATGATGATGGAATTTAGATTTGATAAAAAAAGTGAACAATTAAGAGTTATTAACGAAGTTGAAAAAATAACAGCAACTTCATATGTGCCTGGTACTAAGTCTCATGCTGATGGAATTATACAAAGAGGAGTAATGGAAGAGAATGATGAACAGATAAAACTTATAAAATTCTTTGAAAACTTAATTTCCGAAAATATACCAAAAGAACATAGAGGTGGAGTTAGTGACGCAAATATTATGGCTAGTAATGGAGTTATAACATTAGATGGCTTCGGACCATATGGAGACGGAGATCATACAAAAAAAGAAAGAGCTCTGAAAAGTTCTTTTGAACAAAGAATTTCAATGATGACAAAAATTCTGGAATATTATCAAAACATATAAAAAATTATAGAATAATCTAAATTTAAAGTAGGAGAATTTATGAGTAGACGAAAAGTTGGTATGTGGCTCTATCAAAATAGTGGAGGTAGTAAAATTCAAAATAAAATTATCTCTTTATTAAAAGAAAGAGATATTGATGTAATTCCAAATATAAATTTAAGAGATGCCATTGCACAAAATGGACATATTATATATGATGATATCAAACTAGATAAATTAGATCTCTTTTTATCTTACAATGCAAGTGAACAGACTCAATACCAAATGTATTTATATAAAGCATTGAATAGTGTTATTCCTATGATAAATAATTACGAATCTTTTGAATTAACTGAAGATAAATTTCAAACAGCTTTCTTACTTAGAAAAAATAAAGTCCAAACAGCTGATTATAAACTTTGTCATAGAGATGACACGCACCATTTAAAATCAATAATAAAAAAATGGGATAAAATGGTTTATAAACCTACAGATGGATGGGGAGGAGTTGGACTTACAAAAATTGAAAATCAAGAAACACTTGATATGCTAATGCCTTTTTTAAATCAAATGGACTTAAGATATTTTTATGTTGAAAAATTTATAGATTACGATAGAACTGATTATAGAATTGATATAGTTAATGGTCAATATGTAGGATGTTATGGAAGAAAAGCTGGTGGTAAAGATTGGAGAACAAATGTTACTAGTGGAGGAAGCGTATTTTTAAGAGAGCCTAATGAAGATGTTATTAATTTAGCTATAAAAGCTACAAAAGTCACAGGACTTGATATTGCAGGTGTCGATATAATTTATGACAGAAAAAAAGAAGAATATATTGTGCTAGAAGTTAACGGTATTCCTGCATTTGCTACACCTGAACAAGAAAAAATTGGATTAAACTTCAATGACAAAAAAATAGAATTAATTGTAGACTTAATAGACAAAAAAACTAATAAAAACAACAAAACAAAGGAAGATAAATGAGTAAATTACCAAAATTAGGATTTTTATATCTTGATTATGTATTAAGATTTTTTGATCAATCGAATTTCAAAGGATGGCCAGAAAGTATTGATTCAGTGACTTATCACTGGAAAAATGATAAAGAGAGGTTTATTAAAGAAGTTAAAAGAAAAAAAATCGAAATATTAATAGGTAACATTCCAGCAACAGCATATGATACATTTGTAGAAATTTCTAAAGAACTTCCTAATGTTAGATTTGTACCATCATTAGAAACACAATTTTCAAATAAATCAAAAGAAAATGTAACTCTATTTTGTAATAAATATGATCTTTCTAATCCTTATACTGAGATACACTATAATAAAGAAAAAGGTTTTGAATATCTAAAAAATAAAGCAAAATACCCACAAATAATAAAAAGAAGTTATGGAGCATCTAATTACGGTGGATATTATGTTCATAAAGCTGATAATTTTAAAGAAGCAAAAGTACTATTAGAAAAAGAGAAATACAATCCAATTTATACTCAAGATGCAATTGATCTAAAATATTCTGGTGACTTAAGAATAATGTTAATTGGACATAAACCAGTGTGTGCTTTTTGGAGATTTTCTGGTGAAGGAGAATGGATCACTAATACTTCACAAGGAGGTTCAATGTCATATGAAAATGTTCCAATGAATGCATTAGAACTTGCAGTTGAAGCTTCTAAAGCTGCTAAAGCTGAGTATTGGGCTTGTGATATTGCTATTGACAAAAAAAATGATAAAGCATATATTTTAGAATGTGCAACTGCTTTTGCTGCTTTTCCTTATATTAGAGATTGGATATGTCAATATTTAATGTGGGATTTTTCAAAAGGAAAATTTCCTATGCCTCATGTACCATTATTTTCATGGGAAGAATTAGGTAAAATAGATCCTTCTTTATTAAGAACATTAAGACATATCGGATTTAGTAAATATAAACCTTCTTGCGATGGAACTTGGTATCTAAATGATAAAATTGATGAATTTAATATGGAGCTAGCTGAATTAAGTAATCCAAATGATGTACCAAAATCTATAGCATTTGAAGATTTACCTATTAGTGAAGAGTTAAACAAAGAAACTGAGCAAATGCCAGATAATTTAGAAATTAATAAAATTAATTTTAATAACTCTAATTTAACAGATATAATGGCACTGCATGGAATGGAAGAAGATCTAGCCTTAGAAATCCAAGAATATTTAGAAGACAATATTATAACTGATTGTAGTGATTTATTAGAATTAGAATCAATTGATGAACAAATGATAAAAACTTGGGACAAAAATATTGATGACATGAGAATTGACATAAATATAGCAGATGAAACAATTTTAACTAAAATAAAAGGTATTGGAACTAAACTTGCAAAGATAATTATTGAGTTTAGAAATAAAAATAAAGAATTTGAAAATTTAGACCAACTTCAAAAAATTGATGGTATTGGTAAAAATAAACTTACGCAGTTAAAGTCTAGATTAAAAATAGGAGAGTAGTGTTTGAAACAACTATATAGATCATACAGTGAATCAACCTTAATTTTTAAACAATTAGAAAATTCTTATCCTAACTATTTTAAAATAGAATCTATTGGAAAAACTTGGGAACAAAGAGATATAAATCTTATTACTCTATCAAATAACATAAATAATGCAGATAAAAAACCTGCATTATTTTTCACAGGAACAATTCATGCAAGAGAATGGATTGGACATGAATTAGCAATTGAATTTACAATTTATATTTTAGAAAACTTAGATCATGACCCTACTTTACAATCGTATCTAAAAAACACTACTATATATATGGTTCCTTGTGCAAATCCTGACGGATATGAATACTCAAGAGAACATTTTTCTTTTTGGAGAAAAAATAGAAGAGTAAATGCAGATGGAACATATGGAGTTGACTTAAATAGAAACTTTCCTATAGGTTTTGTAAATTCAACAGATACAACATCGAATGTATATGGTGGACCAGAACCATTTTCAGAACCTGAAACAAAAGCATTAAAAGATTTTGTTGAAACTCATAATAATATTACCATTGCTCTAGATTATCACTCTCAAGGTAATGTTTTTTTCCCAGCTCACGATTTTAGACACGAAGATACTATTGATACAACCGATATGAATACTTTATGCGCAAATATGGCAGAAGAGATTAAAAAAATTTCTGGTCGTGAATATGGAATTCATCAAGGTAAACCTCCAACTAAATTAATTTCAGGTAGTGGTAGAGAATTTTATTATTCAAAAGGAATATTATCTTCTGTAGTTGAAGTTGGTACAAGAAATATTTCTGATTATATGGATGATATGAATGAACATTTAAGAGAACATATACCTGCTTTACTTGCAGCAGTTAAAGAAGTACCAAATTATTCAATCACTAATTCAGTTACTAGAGTAGATTCTTTTGAAGCTGTTGAAGTTTCTTCAAAACATACATATTTAAAATGGGAATACAAAACTAATAAAAATATTTTCTTTGAAATCTATAGAAGTTTAAAAGATAAATATTTTTGTAATACTTCAAATTTAATTGTAAGAACTCAAAACTTAGAATTTAAAGATATAAATCTAACTTCAAATAATGATTATTTTTATAATATAAGAGCCGTAAATAAGATAAGTGGAGAAAAGTCCCCCTTCTATCCTCAGCTTAAAATAAGAACAAAACTATCATCCAATGAATTTAGTAAAACATATTATGCAAACGCTAAAGGTACAGGTTATGTAGCTGAAAATTTAAATAATAATAGTAAACACTTTGGAGTAAATTCTCTTTTTGTAGGAGTTGATGAGAATAAAGGCATTTCATATGCCATTATAACAATAAATATAAAGTCATTTCATGAAGAAGCAATAATTAAATCTGCATCTATAAATTTATACCCAATTAATAGAGTATCTGCAACTATTGAGAAATTTGGAGAATGGAATATTGGACTTATAAATCAAGAAAATATGGGTGATATTACAAATTTTGAAGATGTTGATAATATGGAAGTAGTTAAATATATAGGTAGACCTACTCAATCCCATCAATTAACTCAAGGTATTTGGAGAACATGGAATCTTTCTGGTATAGAGTGTGAGTATCTACAAAAAGCAATAGATAATGATCAAATTGTTTTAAGAGTTGAAGGACCAAAAGAGTTAAGAATTGGAAGAAATAGACAAATGATGCAGTGGGATATTGGATATGGAAAATTTGGATATGGATTACCATATAGACCAAGACTTGAAATCACTTATACATTAAAACCTACAATAACTCAGCTATATCCAAAATATATATGTAGTGTAAATAAAAAAGGAATTTCATTAAATGAAATATCTTCTGGTTTTGATGAAAATGGTTCAGTAGTATATTCTACATTTGAATTTGATTTATCTTCATTACCAAAATATGAGGATACCATTATTACAAAAGCGTATTTTGAATTAAACTCAAAAAAAGTTTACTTAAAAGATGATATTAGATTTCATCTAGAATTCATAGAAGAAAATAGCTATAAAGATTATCATAGTATTAAAAATAGAGATGTTATACAAAATATTGGTTTTGATATTAGTGCAAATGAACTTAAAAATAATCAAACTCAGTACTTTCCATTTGATACCTTTTCTGAAAATGTTCTAAATGACAAATTAAAAGCAAAGTCAAAGATTTCTTTTGTTTTAAAACCTACTTCATCAAAAAAAGTTATAAAAAACAAAACTGTTTCTTGGGAAATAAACAATAGTTGCTTATCTCCCAAGTTAATATTGGAACATATACAAAAAAGAAGATTTCCAATTGAAGAAGTAAAAAATGCAAAAATCATAAAAGAAAATGGAAAAATTAAAATTACTTGGGATAATCCTGAAAATGAAAATTTAGCAGGTATAAAAGTAATTAAAAATGCATATAGACCACCTCATTCAAGTCACGACGGTCAAAAACTTTATGCAGGACACGATGACTATACTTATGATGATTTTGGCGCTAAAGATATAGAAAAATATTACGCAATATTTACATATGACGATGTTCCAAATTATTCTAAGCCAGTAATTATTAAATATACACCATAAAATAAAGATGATATTTCTATCATCTTTATTTCAAACTATCAATCTAAATTATTTTAAATAAAAATATACTCTATAATTATATATTTAATGTACTTTAGGTATTATTTATTTTTTTAATATATACAAGATACTTATTTAAAGGCTATTGATAATAAATTAAATATTATTTAATAATATATTAATAATAAGTATAACTAAAGGAAAAAGTTATTATGAATAGACAAATAGGAATATGGATGTATCAAAATAATGGTGGAGAAAATATAGAAAAACAAATTGTCTCAAAATTAAAAGATAGAGAAATTGAGTCTATAACTGGATTAAACCTAGGAAAAGCAGTAGTTAGCAATGGAAATATAAAATGTGATGACAGAGGTAATTGTACTTATTCATTATCAAGAGATATTGATTTACTATTTTCTTATAATGCTGGAGAAACCTCTAAATATCAAACATATTTATACCAAGCACTTAATAAAATTATTCCAATGATAAACAATTATGATTCATACTGTTTAAGTGAAGATAAATTTCAAACTTCTTTTATTTTAAAAAACAATGGAATTGATACAGCTGAATATGAAATGTGCTATAAAGACCATGAGAAACATATTGAATATATAATAGATAAATGGCCTAAAATGATATGTAAACCAACAAATGGTTGGGGAGGTACTGGGTTAAAAAAAATTGATAATAATAAATATAATTTGAATAATCTAATTAATCATATAGATAAAATAAATTTAAAAAATATTTATATTGTAAAATTTATAGATTATGATAATACTGATTATAGAATTGATATTGTTGACGGTAAATTTGTTTCATATTATGGTAGAAAAGCTAAAGAAGGTGAATGGAAAACAAATATTTCAAGTGGAGGAAGTATTTTTTTAAGAGAACCTAATCAAGAAATAATTGACTTAGCTATTAATGCAACTAAAATCACAGGTCTTGAAATAGCTGGAGTAGATATAATATATGATAGAGAAAAAGAGAAGTATATTATTTTGAAGTAAATGGAATACCTGCATTTGCAACTCCTGAGCAAGAAAAGAATGGTTTATCTTTTAATAATAAAAAAATTGATTTAATAGTTGATTTAATAGATAAGAAAACATCATGTATATACTAAAATTAATTTCTATCTTAACTGATTTAGAGGATAATATAAAAAAGGCTATTTATGATTTATAACTTTAAAAAACATTCACCAAAAATTAAAAAAAGTGCCTGGATTGCTCCAAGTGCTGACTTAATTGGAAATATAAAAATAGGAGATAACTCATCAGTTTGGTTTGGTTGTGTTCTAAGAGCAGATGTTAATGCAATAAAAATTGGTAAAAGAAGTAATATTCAAGATTTATCTATGATTCACACGGATGAAAAACTAAAAACTATTATTGGTAATGATGTAACAGTTGGTCATAAAGTTATGTTACATGCTTGTACCATTGAAGATGGTTGTTTAATAGGTATGAGTGCAACAATACTAGATGGAGCTATTATTCGTAAAGGTTCAATAGTAGGTGCAAATTCACTGGTAACACAAGGTAAAGAATTTCCACCAAATAGTTTAATAATGGGAAGTCCTGCAAAAGTTGTTAAAACTTTATCTAAAGAAGAAGTTGATGGTTTAATTAAACATGCAAAACATTATGTTGATTATAAAAACGATTATATTTAGAATAAAATTCTATTACAAACTATGCTATATTAAATTTATTCTATATCCAAAACCGTAAATATTTTCAATTTCCAACATAGGTAGTTTCTTTCTAAGCCTTGAAATAATATTTTTTAAATTAACAATATCTGGAGAATTATGTTCATCATCAAACCATAAATAATTTAAAATCTCATCAATAGTTCTTGTTTTTTCAATATATTTCATTAATAACTCAATAAATAATATTTCTTTTTTAGTTAACTTTACAATAGAACCATCTAATAAAATTTGTTTATTATCTTTGTTCCAGACTAATCTATTATTTATATTTACTATTGATTTTATTTCTATATTATCTTCTTCTTTTAAATATAACTCTTTTAATTTTACATTTATAATATGAATAAAAGAATCATATTGTAATGGTTTATTAATAAAATGAGAAATACCTAAATTAATTAATTCAAGTAAATATTTTGATTCATTATATGCGGATAATACAATAAGTAATTGATCTTTATTTTCTTTATATATTAATTTAGTAAGCTCTATACCATTAAGTTTGGGCATTTGAATATCTGTAAGAACCAAATCATAATATTTATTATTATCCTTTTTGTAAGTTAAATATTTTTTAAAAGCTTCTTCACCGTCATAAGCTATATCAACATTAGGAAACACTAATTCTAATAAGTCTTTTGTCTCTTTAATAATATTAATATCATCTTCAACAATTAGTACAGTTTTATTAAGTGCATATTTTTCCAAAAGTATATAGTCAACCATTTTATCCCCAAGAAAGTATTATTAAATTATACTATAATAATATTTTAATTCTTGTTGGAGGAATATGGAAAATCTAATCTTTGACGAATTTTTCGATGATACAATTGAAGGTATTATTATAATTGAAAATGGTTTTATAATAAATATTAATAATGCTATTTTAGATATACTTAACTACTCTTCAAAAGAAGATTTAATTGGAAACTTAGCTACAGGAATATTAATTCCTAAAATCAATCGCGAATATTTAGAATATAATAATAAAATTTTTGAAGAGGTATCTATTATCACAAGAGATGGTAAAATTATACCATCAATAATAAAAGTAAAAGACTTAATTAAAAATGATAAAGAATACAAAGTAGTATATATATTAAATTTAGAAGAATTAAAAGAAAAAGAGTCACTTCTATTAGAGCAATCTAAAATGGCTGCTATGGGAAAAATGATATCAATGATTTCTCATCAATGGAAACAACCTCTTTCTGCTGTAATGGCGGCAATATCTAATGTAAAGTTAAGGATAAAAACAAATAAATTTGATATACAAACATTTGAAAATAAAATAGATAGTATTGAAAAATATATATACTATATGTCTAATACAATAGATGATTTTTTAAGCTTTTTTAATACTAATAAAAAAAAAGAGTTAATAAGTATTGATTCTATTGTTAAAACAGCATTAAAAATGATAGAAAATGGATTTAAGAACCAGAATATAGAAATAATAGATATTAAATCCGATTTAACAAAAATATACATTTATAAAAATGAGTTATTGCAAGTAATTTTAAATGTTTTAAATAACTCAAAAGATGCAATAAAAGTAAATAAAATATCTAACCCAAAAGTTATAATAGAATATAAAGAAGAACTAGATTATCAAAAGTTAATAATTACAGATAATGCAGGAGGAATAAATAATAATATTATTAATCAGATATTTGATCCTTATTTTTCTACAAAAAATGAAAAAAATGGAACAGGTATTGGTTTATACATGTGTAAAACGATAATTGAAGAACATTGTAATGGAACAATTAAAGCTATTAATATTAATAATGGAGCAAGTATTGAAATTAAAATAAAGAAATAATAAAAAAGAGAACCATCTCTTTTTTATTTTAGTTAACTTTTTTAAGCCGGATACTTATCTTTTAATTTTGAATATAGTTCATCAAAACTTACATTTTCCATATTTTCTAGAATAGAAACCATGATAACATTATCTTCTTTACCATTCCACTCTTTAATATAAGTTCCTTCTTTATAACCATTATCTTGTCTAAATTTATTTAGACAATTTTTTCCAATATATAATTTTTGTAACCAATTAAACGATAAACCAGAAATTTTACAACATCTAAAAAATTGGTCAATAAATCTTTCTATACCACTAAATGAAGGCATATTTCCTGTTTGTATTGCTAAGGAAATATAAGATAATTTTTCAGACTCTTTTATCATTAAATTAACATCAATATCAACTGTAGCCTCATATATACAGTGAGTATTTACTAAAGATACACCTTTTGGAACATTAGTTTCTTGTAAAATATAAGACATTAAAAAATGCCAAATATCAACAAGTTCTACATGAATATTATTCATATCAGGATCCGCAGATATATTTTTCCAATGTTTCCATGGTGCAGAATCAATAAGCTCAGCAACTTCCATATGGATACATCTTAACCAATTAATCTCTTTACCATATTTATTAACACCTAGTTCCCAATTTTTACCATTAGTACTATCATTTAACTCTTTTTGTAATAAAAACATTTCCTCTAATTTATGAGGAAAAGAAGAAGCTTCTTCTAATAATTCCGCTAAAGGTAAACACTCTTCTACTAGATTATCCAAAGATATATTATTTGGCAAATCTTTTTCACCTTTTAACAAGTGAATAATTAATGATACTATATACGGAACTTCATCTTTTGCTTCCCATTCTAAAATATCAGATGGAGTTACTCCAATATAATGTACAAAATCCTCAATAGTAACAAAACCAAGCGATTTTATACTTTCTTTTAAATCTTTATATAACAAATTATATCTCCTAAATCAATAAGTAAATTAAAGCATTTATTCTACTTAAAATTAACTTTACATCAAATCATTTAACCTAAAGGTAATTCAATTTTAAATACTGCACCATTATTTGAATTTCTAACACTTAATTGACCTTTACAATGTTGTTCAATAATAATTTTACACATATGAAGTCCAAGGCCTGTACCATTTTTATCAGATTTTGTAGAAAAATATGCTTCAAATATATCATTAATTATCTCTTCTGATACTCCACCAGCATTATCTTCTATTTCTATTATTAAAGAAGTGTTTTCTTCAAAAGTATTTACGTAAATTTCTTTATTAGTAATTTTTCTTTCTACTAAAACATCTCTTGAATTCTTTATTATATTAATCAATACTTGAACTAATTCATTTACAAAAATATTAATTTCTATATTTGTTTCAAATTTTGTATTAATATTAATTGAATCAAACTTTGTCATAATTGATAAAAAATCTATAGCTTTATTTATAAGTGTATCTACTTTAATAAACTCTTTTTGTTTATTAGGCAAAAAGAAATCTCTAAAATCATCTATTGTAGTACTCATATAATCAAGTTGTTTATTAACTTCTATAACGATATTTTCTAAAAATTTTTCATTAATACTTTCATCTATATCATCTTTAAAAGTGAGTTTCTGCACTAAAATAGCTATAGATTGAAGTGGTTGTTTCCATTGATGAGCTATCATTGATATCATTTCGCCCATTGCCGCAAATTTAGATTGTTTTATTAATGTAATTCTTTGAATATCTAATTCTTTTTTTGAAGTTATATCTTTCATAATATAATCATGAAAAATTATGTTTTTCTTAATATGGGTTGTAATTACTAAATTAACCCAAAAATAACCACCATTTTTTTTCTTATATTTTAATTCACCTTCCCAAACTTGACCAATAGTAATTGTTTCATATATATTTTCTAAAACTTTTTCTTCAGTATCTTCATGTCTAAGTAAGCTATGGGTTTTTCCAATAAGCTCTTCTTTCCTAAAACCAGAAATATTGCAAAAAGAATCAGAAACGTTTGTTATAAATCCATTATTATCAGTACTTGTCATAATAATATTATTATCTAATAGTTCAATTGTTTGATTTAATTTTTTCTCCATTGTATTTACATCTTGTGAATATTTTTGTAAAATTATTGCAAAATCGTTTTCAAAAACATAATTAATCTCTTTTTTAATTTCTAAAGAGGCTTCATTTATATCGTAAGTATAAATAACTAACGCATTTTTTAAACCCACACAAATTAAAAATAGATCTGAAAAACTTATATCTTTACTTTTTAAGTAAGTTATAAATTCATCAACAATATTAGTTTGACCAATACTAATTTTTTCGGTTAACATATCTATATAATAGTTATAAAAATTAAAAGCGTATTTTTTTACAAAAGTTTCTGGCTTAATATCATGATTTTTAAGTATATTTAGTATATTTTTATTGCCAATCCAATATTTAATTATTTGTATTTTATTAACAATAAATTTATCTTGATTTTTTTTAAAAAAAACAAATTTCATTTTAAGTATTCTTTATTTGAAAAAAAGAGCATATTGACCCACTACTATTTTTAACTACAATAGAAGGTAAAATCTTTGATTTAAAACCATAAGCTCTACATCCATGAGGTTTTGATTGTTCCCAGGTAACATAATAATATAAACATTTTTGACAAATAATTCTTTGATTCATTTTTGTTAAATATCTACTTTACTTTGAATAGCTTTCGCTAAAGAAAGTATATCTACATTCTCTAAACTCACTCCTGTTGGAACACCTTGCGCAATTTTAGCGAAATTAATATTATAATCCTTTAACTTATTTTCTATAAAAAGTATAAAAGCGTCATTTGATAAAGATGGAGTTATTGCAAAGAGTAAATCTTTTACCCTATTATCTTCTATGAAATATACCATTTTATCTATGCATTCAGGTTCAAGTTCTTCAATTACAAAATATAATCCGTCAAATTGCTTTGACTCTTCAATTATAAAAATATCTTTTGCACTTTGAACAATACATAATTTAGTTTTATCTTTACTATCATCTAAACATACATCACAGATTTCATGTTCACTCATAGAGCCACATTTAATACATTTTTTTATACTTCTTAAAGCATTTTCTATACTATGAGCAATTTTTATACCACTATAACTATCATTCATAACTATGTGATATGCCAATCTTAAAGCAGACTTTTTACCAATTGTTGGTAATGATTCAAATGCTTCAACTAAATCATAAAATTTTTCTAAACCTTTTTTCATGTTTGGATTATAGCTAATTTTAATACATAATTAGTTAAAATCGCGTAAATTATATTTAGGAGTTAGTAATTGACTGAATTTGATTATTATGAGTTATTAGAAGTTACTAAAAATAGTGATAAAACTACTATAAAAAAAGCTTACAGAAAAATGGCAATGAAATATCATCCTGACAAAAACCCAGGTGATACAGAAGCAGAAGAAAAGTTTAAAGCTGTAAATGAAGCATATCAAGTATTAAGTGATGATGAAAAACGTCAAGTATATGATAGATATGGAAAAGCTGGACTTGAAGGTCATGGACAAGGTAGAGGTTTCTCTTCAGGTGGATTTGATGATTTAGGATCAATTTTTGAAGAGATGTTTAGTGGTTCAGGATTTGGTGGATTTGGCGGAAGTTCAAGAGGCAGAGAAAGAAAAACTTATAATTACAATTTAGATGTAGCTATTGAACTTGAAATAGAATTTAATGAAGCTATTTTTGGTGCAAAAAAAGAGATAAATTATTCTCAAAAAAAGGCTTGTAACGATTGTAAGGGTACTGGTGCAAAAAATGGTAAATTAAGTACTTGTTCTCATTGTAATGGCCAAGGTCAAGTTCATATGAGACAAGGGTTTATGACATTTGCTCAAACTTGTCCTCATTGTGAAGGTTCAGGAGAAGCAGCATCAACTAAATGTAAATCGTGTACAGGAAGTGGATATAAAGCTAGCAAAGAGAAGTTTGAAGTTAATATACCTGAGGGTGTAAATAATGGAAATAGAATAAGAGTTTCTAATAAAGGTAATATTGCCCCTGATGGAACTCAAGGTGATTTATATTTACAAATAAAAGTTAAAGAAGACTCTCATTATGTTAGACATGATGATGATATTTATGTTGAAACTCCAATTTTCTTTACGCAAATTGCGCTTGGAACTACAATTAAAATTCATGGTCTAAGAAATGAATTAGAATTAACAATACCAACTGGAACTAAAGATAAAGAGCAATTTAAATTTAATGGTGAAGGTGTTAAGTCTGTTCAAGGATATGGAAAAGGTGATTTAATAGTTCAAGTTAAAATTAAATATCCTAAAACAATCAATAGTGAACAAAAAGAACTTTTAGAAAAACTTCAAGATAGTTTTGGAATTGAAAGTAAACAACATGAATCAAACTTTGATGGAATGTTTCAAAAAGTTAAGAAGTGGTTCTCTTAAAAATTCAATTTCATTTTTTATAAATTATAAACCTTATTTAAATATATTTAAATAAGGTTTATAAAATATATATTTTTATAATTCAAAATTAATACCCTGTGACAATGGAATTTCATTGGAATAATTGATGGTATTTGTTACCCTTCTCATATAATTTTTCCAAGAATCACTTCCACTTTCTCTTCCACCACCGGTATCTTTTTCTCCACCAAAAGCTCCACCTATTTCTGCTCCACTTGTACCAATATTTACATTTGTAATTCCACAATCACTACCAATACTACTCATGAAAATCTCTGATTCTTTTAAATCTTGAGTAAAAATAGATGAAGATAAACCTTGAGGTACACTATTATGTAATTTTAAAACTTCTTCAAAACTATCATATTCTATTAAATATAAAATTGGTGCGAATGTCTCTTTTTGTACTATTTTTGCACTATGTTTAATCTTTACAAGAGCAGGTTTTACATAATATCCTCCAGAAGGTACATTATTTTTTATTCTTTCTCCACCATATATTATTTTTCCACCTTGGTCTTTGACTTTTTTTAATGTTAGTTGCATATTTTTATAGGCTTTTTTACTTACAAGTGGGCCCATAAGAACTTTTCTTTTAAAAGGATCTCCAATATTTACGCATTCATATGCTTTTACTAATGATGAAATAAAATCTTTATAGATTTTCTTATGAATAAAAAGTCTCCTAAGACTAGTACACCTTTGTCCTGAAGTTCCTACTGAAGAAAAAACTACAGCTCTTAATGCTAAATCTAATTTTGCACTATTTGTAACAATCATTGCATTATTTCCGCCTAATTCTAATAGTACTCTACCCAATCTTGAAGCAACCATAGGAGATATTGATTTTCCCATAGATACAGAACCTGTAGCACTTATAAGTTTAATATTCTTATTTTTTACTATACTTTTTGTTGTCTGTCTATTAGCTAATATTAATGAAAAAATATTTTGAGGTAAAGTAGGATATGCTTTAATTGCCTTTTGCAATAATAAATGACAAGCTATAGCGCATAAAGTAGTTTGACTTGAAGATTTCCATATAATAGTATTTCCACATACAAGAGCAAGCATTGCATTCCATGCCCAAACTGCAATAGGAAAATTAAAAGCAGAAATAATTCCAACTACTCCTAAAGGATGCCATTGCTCAAGCATTTTATGTCTAAACCTTTCACTTGCTATTGTTAGACCATATAATTGTCTAGATAAACCAACAGCAAAATCACATATATCAATAAGCTCTTGAACTTCACCTAAAGATTCTTCATATATCTTCCCTGATTCAAGCGTTATTAAAAATGCTAATTCTCTTTTATTTTCTTTTACTAATAAAGAAAATGTTTTTACTACTTCACCTCTTTTTGGAGCAGGTACCTCTTGCCATAATTGAAATTCATCTTGTAAAGAATCAATTACTTTCTCTACTTTTGAATTAGAAATTTTTTTAAATTTAGCATTTATATTGAAATCTATAGGACTTCTTGAAAAAAATTGTTTTCCAGTTCCATAATATACTTTATCACCTAAGTACAAAGAGGGTAAATTGTCTTTTTTAAGTAAAGTACTTATTCCAAGTTTTGTTAAAATATTATCATTCATTTAATATCCTTATATATATTCTTTTCCAAATCTATTAGATAAAAAGTCGTTTATATCTATATCTTCTTGTTTTATAAAACCTTTTCTTTTGATTTTTTTATTAATAAATAGATCTAAAATAGTGCAAAGAGCAGATGCCGTAGTAATTTGAATTGAACTTAACTCTTGATTATTAAATACATTGTTATATATTTTTCTTACATTAGTAACTTGTTCTAATTTTCCATGTCTTACGCCAGTGACACTACAAAATATTAGTACTACATCTTCTTTAGTAGTAGGTATAGCATACTCTAAAATCTCTTTTAATATTTTACGTCTTTTCTTTTTTCCTAAATATAAATCATTAATCAAAAAATCCATATAATCTCTATGTCCAATATATCTTATAGTCTTATAATTTAATTCTTTTACTTTTCCTTTAAGTGTTTCACATAAAGTTCCTAAACCACCTGAAGTGTTAAAAGCTTCATATTCTAATCCATCCAATGAAAAATTTTCTAAACCTTCTAAAGGCTGAACTTTTATTAACTTTGAGTTTTTTATTGCAAAACACTCATTACTATATTCATTTATAAGGCCATCTGTAGACCATGTTAAATTATATAAGATTTTATTTGAAGGATTTTTAGGAAGAGCCCCTACTCTCATTTTTATACTATGGACTTGTTCAAACTGTTTTACTAAAGAATTAGCTAAAATAGAAATAAAACCAGGTGCAAGTCCACATTGAGGAACAAAAACCTGAGATGAATTTGCTTTTTTAGATATTTCTTTAATAGTATTTGTAGTTTTTACATCTTCAGTAAAGTCAAAATAGTTAATACCAGCTTCAAGTGCAGCTTTTGCAACTTTTATATTTAGATAAAAAGGCAAAGCTGAAATAACAGTATCAAAATCTTTAATTAAATTATTAAATGTTTTTTTCTTTTCTAAATTACACTGTATAACTTTGATATTAATTTGTGATTTTAAATAAAATAATTTATTTTTATCTCTAGAGATAACTGTGATATCATAGTCGTTACTTTCTTTAAGAAATAATGCAACAGTAAAACCTATGTTACCTGAGCCTAATATAACTACTCTATGCAAATAAACTCCTTATGATTCTAATTATAAAAAAGAAAATTTATTTTATAAACTATATAGTAAATTATATCAGGATAAAAAAATAATTATTATTAAATTAAAATTTAAAGTTATTAATTAATATAAGTATAATTTATGATTATAATTTAGATCGTTTTTTTGCTCCTGTTATAAGTCTTTCTTCTGAAACTATAGCTCTGGTATGTGTTGCTGAACCTATTTTTCCAGCAGAATCTTCTACTAATATTGAGAATTTATATAATTTACCCTCCATACCATCAAATGTAGCTGTTGATATTGCTATATCATTTTCTAAAGTAGGTGCTAAATGTTTTACATTTATTTCCACACCAACTGATAATTCTCCATCTTTTAAATATGGTATTAAAACTTTTGCTGCACTTGCTTCAATTAAAGCTACCATTCTAGCTGTAGCAAGTACTGATGGAAAATTATCATATTTAGATATATTTAAATTTTTTGCTAAATCCTTTTCCTCTACTTTTAATTCTAATCTATCTTGGGTTCCAATTTCTAATGACATATAAGTACTCCTAAATTTTTTGTTATTGTATATTCTAGCAACTTAAAAAACAAATTATATTATATAGATTTAAATAGTTGTTAGATTAATATAAATAAAATTAGAATTAGGGATTTTTAATTCAAAGAGATAAATATATTAGAAATTTAAATATAAAAAAAGAGTATAAAATTTGTTTTCACAATGATGCCACATATGACATAATAGCTGATATAGATCTGAACCCTTATAAATTGTATTATATGCTACAGATATTACAAATAGTAAAAACATGGTTATATCAATATAAATAATATCTACTGAGCTTGAGAAATCAGAAAAAAACTTATTTGAAATGTTACTAAAAATGTAAATATCAATTGAGACAAAGCCAATGAAACACTTAAGAATAAAATAATTAAATACTTTATCTTCAAATTTATCGTATTTATTAAATATATAATAATAGTTTTTATACTATAATATAAAAATATTATAAGGATTTTTAAATGAAAAAATATATATTAATTGCTTTTATTGTTTTAACTTTTAGTGGATGTATAGTAGGTGATGTTGTTGCTTTACCTTTTCGTGTTACTGGTGCTGTATTAAATACAGTAGTACCTGATATAGTTGGTAATACTATTACAGAAGTAGGAGAAACAGCTGATACTGTAATACCTTTTTAATATATAAGTAGAAGTAAAAACTTAAATATTCAACTCTTAATTTATTAGAGGATAATTTTTATCTTCTAATAAATTTTATTAATATCACTTTAAAAAAAACTAATTATAATTTCATCACAAAATAAAATTAATTATTAAAGGATATATTTATGTTAGTAACAAACAAAGCTCCAAATTTCACAGCAAAAGCTGTTCTTGCAGATGGTCAAATTGTAGAAGATTTTAATTTATATGATAATATTGGTGAAAAAGGTGCAGTTTTATTTTTCTACCCACTAGATTTTACATTTGTTTGTCCTTCTGAAATCATTGCTT
>JAAETO010000225.1 GCA_024228275.1 Arcobacter sp. | reverse complement strand
GTTAAAATTAGATGTAGAGATTAAATCATCACAAGAGTATGTTGCCCCAAGAGATGAGATAGAAGAAAAATTAGCAAATATATTTAGTGAAGTATTAAATGTAGAGAAAGTAGGTATTTATGATAACTTCTTTGAGTTAGGTGGACACTCTTTATTAATTATTAAGATGATTAATAGTTTAAATAAAATAGGCTTAACTATCTCTATTCAAGATATATTTAGCTCACCTAGATTAATAGATATGAAATTTTTATTAAAACCATTTAAAGAAAATAGTTTTGAAACTCCTGCAAATTTAATACCAAATAATTGTAATAAAATAACACCTGATATGTTACCTATGTTAGATATAACACAAGAAGAGATAAATATAATTACAGAAGATATTAAAGATATAAGTAATATTCAAGATATATATCCTTTATCATCTTTACAAAAAGGTATTTTATTCCATCACCTATTAAACAATAAATTTGATACATATGTTTTACCAAGTCTGTTTGTTCTAAAAAATAAAAAACGTTTAGATGATTTAATAGATGCGTTACAATTTGTAGTTAACCGTCATGATGTATTACGTACATCTATTCAGTGGATAGATATTAAAGAAGCAGTACAAGTAGTATATAAAGAAGTTCCATTAGTTGCAAAAGAGATAACAATATCTCAAGATGAAGATATTAAAACAACAATGTTATCTAGAATAGAGTTAACTAATTTATATATGGATTTAACTATTGCTCCTTTATTACAGATTGAATATGCAATAGATGAAAATAGTAATAAGTGTTATGTTATATTTAAATTACACCATATAGTATGTGATCATGTATCTTTAGATATTCTTGTAAGAGAAATTACTGCATATCTTGATAATCAAACTAATCATTTACCAGAACCTGTTCCTTATCGTAATTTTATAGCACAAGGTATATATCAAAAAAATCAATATGATGAAGAGTTGTTTTTTAAAGAAAAATTATTCAATATTACAGAACCTACATTACCATATGGTTTATCAGATGCACATGGTGATGGAACTAGAATTATTGAAAATGAAACTATTTTATCAAAAGAGTTATCTAAACAAATAAGATTGGTTTGTCTAAAACAAGGTGTTACACCAGCTGCATTTTTTCATGTAGCTTTTGCAATTGTATTAAGTAAAGTAAGCAGTAAAGATGATGTAGTATTTGGAACTGTTTTATCAGGAAGATATCAAGGAAATAGAACTATTGAAAATATGTTTGGTATGTTTATTAATACCTTACCTATTAGAGTATCTTTAGAAGATACTAATATTAAAGAAGTAATTAAAGAGGTACAAAAATATTTACTTGATTTATTAGATTATGAACAGACTTCTTTAGCATTTGCTCAAAGTTGTAGTGAATTAGAGAATAATACTGCACTATTTAGTGCAATGTTCAATTATCGTCATTCAGCAGCACCTCAAACTCAAGCTTTAAATGATGATATGGAATTATTAGCAAGTTATGAAAGAGCAACTTATCCTTTTAACTTAATGGTTGATGATTATGGTGAAGATTTTGGATTAAATGCTCATATAGATCAATCTGTAAATGCTAAACGAGTTAGTTCTTATATATTAAAAACAATAGAAGAGATAATAGATGCTTTAGATTCAAAAGAAACAAAAAATATCCAAGATATTTCAATTCTAACACAAAAAGAACAAACACAATTAACAGTAGAGTATAACCAAACAAAAACTTCATACGCAAAAGAAAAAACAATACATCAGTTATTTGAAGAGCAAGTTGTAAAAACACCAAACAGTATAGCTGTAGTATATGAAGATAAACAATTAACATATAAAGAGTTAAATGAGAAAGCAAATGCTTTAGCAAATCATTTATTAACTTTTAATATACAACCAGAT
>JAAETO010000224.1 GCA_024228275.1 Arcobacter sp. | reverse complement strand
GAAGGTGTAAGTTTTATTCAAGCAATATCAAATTTACCAAGGCAAATTAAGATTGTATGGAGACCTCACTCAAACGAAAGAATAAATTCATATATTATTCAAAGAAGTAATCCTAAAACTGCTAAATGGGAAGAGATTGATACAGTTAAGGGAAGATTACAAGCTGAATATATTGATAAAGATTTAGATGATAATGTAATTTATAATTATAGAATTGTTGCAGTAACTTTTGACAATATATCTTCTTTATCAAGTGAAATAGTAAAAGCACAAACAAAAGCGCTTCCTGAGGGAATTTTAAGTCTAAATGCTTCGAAAAACCTACCTAGAAAGATAACATTATCTTGGGAACCATCTCAATCATCTGACGTGATTAAATATACTATTTATAGAAGTTTAGACTCAAGTGATTATTTTGATAAAATAAAAACTGTAAATTCTCAAACTTTAAAATTTGAAGATTTTATAAATGAAGATGGAAAGATATATTTTTATAAAATAAGTTCTGTTGATAAAGATGGCTTAGAAAGCAACTTAAATATTAATTCTGTTATGGGTGTTACTTTAAGTAAAGTAAGTAAGCCAATTATTACTTTAGCACAAATTCAAGGAAAAAAAGCAATATTAAACTGGCAATCGACTGATAAAAGATCATCATCATATATTATTTATAAAACAATAAAAGAAAGCTTCTTTAAAACAAAAACAATAAAGTTTGAAGGTATTAATGATCTAAGATTTGAAGATAAAGATATTATAAGAGGTGTTGAGTATAGTTATAGTATTCAAGCAGTTGATAAATTTGGTATTGTTTCGGAAAAAACAAATAAAACTGAATTAGTATTACCAAAATTAAAAGAGATCAAACAATAAATGCCACATATATTATTTGATAAATTTAATAAAGAACTTGTAAGCTCGTCAACAAATGACGAGTTTACTTTTAATTTTGTAGCAACATCGTATAACTTTACGAATAAGATTAGAAAAACAGAATATAAGATTTGTGTAAATAAAGAGAACAAAGAATTTTTATTAACTTTAAAAAATAAAGATGAAAAATTTTTACTAAAATCTGATAAAGTTACAAGAGTAACGCCTGTTCAAATAATTAAAGACTCTTTAAATGAATATGCGAAAGCTATAGAAGCAAATATTCTATTCTCTAATACACAAAATTTTAATCAAAAAGTAAAACCTACTCAAAAGTACTTAAAAGATATTGACTATTTTATCAATGATTTTAACACTGAAAAAGAGATACAAATAGAGATTGGATTTGGAAGTGGAAGACACTTACTACATCAAGCAAAAGAAAATCCAAAAGTACAGTTTATAGGACTAGAGATTCATACACCCTCAATAGAGCAATTATTAAAACAAGTTCAAATTCAAGAACTTGATAATATTTTAGTTGTAAATTATGACGCAAGATTATTTATGGAATTTATAAACTCAAACAAAGTAGGAAAGATTTTTGTTCACTTTCCCGTTCCATGGGATAAGAAACCTCACAGAAGAATATATTCCAATGAATTTATAAATGAAGCTTTAAGAATTTTAAAACTTGATGGTACTTTAGAATTAAGAACTGATAGTAGAAAATATTTTGATTATTGTAGCGAACTTCTAACAAATTTAAATACTGGAAGAATCACAATTGATATAAACAAAGATTTACCAATTTCTAGTAAATATGAAGATAGATGGAAGAAACAAGGTAAGAATATTTATGATGTTATTTTATCTTGTAATCAAGAAGATGAAGATATTAGCTTAGATTTTGATTTTACTTTTCAAGAAGATATAAACTATGATGAAATCATATCGATTATTTCAACTAAGGCAGTTGTAGAAGACGATTATTTTATTCATATTGAAGACTTATTTACAATTGAAGGAAAAGAAAACTCTGGATTAATTCAAGTAACCTTTGGAAGTTTTGACAGACCTTTAAGTAAATATATTTTAATTGATAATAAAAAAGCTAAATATTTTCAGGACTTACCTCTTCCAACTAGCTCAAATTTGAAAGCACATAATAAATTAAAAGAGATGTTAAAAAAATGATTACTGCCAAAAATATATATCTTTCTTATGATGAAAATAAATATATTATAAAAAAAGGAAACTTTTCTATAAAAGAAAGAGAGTTTATATTTATTGGCGGAACTAGTGGTAGTGGAAAGTCAACACTACTAAAATCCTTTTATGGAGAAATTCCTTTAAAACATGGAAATTTAAATATTGCTGGACAAGAAGTTTTTGGTATCAAAGGAAAACCTCTTAGACATCTTAGAAAAGATATTGGTATTATATTTCAAGATTACAAGCTTATAAAAGAGTGGACAATTGAAGAAAATATCATGATACCACTTAAAATAAATGGATATTCTCATGATATATCTAAAGATCAAGCTATAAAACTATTAAGTCATGTGAAGTTAGATCATAGACAAGGTTACTATCCAAATGAATTAAGTGGAGGAGAACAACAAAGAGTTGCTGTTGCAAGAGCACTAGCACATAATCCAAAAATTATAATTGCCGATGAACCAACTGGAAATCTAGATGACTATTCTGCTGATGTAGTATGGAACTTGTTAAAAGGTGCAAATGAACAACTTGGTATCACAGTTGTTGTTGTAACACACAGAGTTCCAAAGAATTTTGGAATTAGATTTAGACAACTATCAATTGAAGATGGAATCATTTATGAAGTTTCTTAAAAATACTTTTGCTTTTATAGTTCCATTAACAGCTATGTTAATCTCTTTTATAATTTATATGTTTGCATCTAATATCTTAGAAAACTATAAAATTAAAATAGCTAACGATTACTCAATTGTTATAATTACAAATACTCCTTTAATAAAAGAGAATATTAAATCTCTAGCAGATATAAAAGTTGATAAAATTATAACTTTAGAAAAAAACAATATAATTAAAAATATTAAATCAAATTTATCAAACTCTTCAATTAATTTATTAAAAAGAAAATTACCTCATTTTTATAAAATAAAATTAGAAGTATTTCCAACAAGCTCAAAACTAAATACAATAAAAAATATACTTTATAAAAATAAAAATATAAGAAAAGTTGAAATATTTTCTAAAAATCATAACAGTGTTTATTTATTATTACTACTATTAAGCCAAATTAGTTTTATATTGTTTACAATAATTACAATCTTCGCAATTATTATAATTTCAAAGCAAATTAGAATTTGGTTTTATGAACATCATGAGAAGATAAGTATATTAAAACTACATGGTGCTTCTATTTTATATAGTTCTTCTACAATTTTAAAATATGCAATAATAAGCTCTTTCATATCGTTTTTTATAGTTTCTGCTATTTTTATTTATTTAATGGATAATATAGGTATATTATTACCATATGACTTAATAGATATCGTAATTGTATCTTTAACAATGGAAAACTCATTAATAAAAGTATTCCTTTTATCATTTGGTATATCAATATTAACAATCTTAGGTGTATTATTAAAATATAAAATGAAATATGACTAGATACTTATTAACTTTATTTTTAATATTTTCTTTTTTAGATGCCTCAACTAAAAGTATTGATAAAAAAATACAGAGTAACAAAAAGATATTGCAAAAAAATGAATCAGATAAAAAAAAGAAAAACTTACAAGTTAGAATATTAGCAAAACAAATTACTAATCAAAATAATGAACTAACAAAATTAGAAAAAGATATAAAAAATGTAAATGATGATATAAAAGATCATAAAAAACAGTTAAAATTAGCCCAAAATATATTAAGTAATTTATTTAAAAGTTCAAAAACTTTAATAAAAGAGAAAAAAGAAAATGAAAAACAAATTGTTAAGGTAATTATTAATGATTTTGCTTCATCAATTGCTCTAAAATTAGCCAGTGAAAGTGATTTAAATGAACTTATCGATTCTGAAATATATACAATTTTATCTCAAAGTTCAAAAGATGAAATTTTAAAACTAAATAATAACTACGAAGTTTTAACTCAGACAAGAAAAAAGAATGAAAATAAAATAAAAAAGATTAGTAATTATATTGAGAAAAGAAAAAAGAAAAAGAAAATTTTAGGTTTATTAAAAAATAAATATTATAAATCTTTAGTTTCATTAGAAAAAAAACACAAAGATTATCAAAATGAACTAAAAAGTACTATAAAAAAACAAGATTCATTAAAACAACTTCTTGGTAAATTAAATATACTTAAAAAAGAAGAAATAGAAAAACAAAGAATAGCACGTATCAAAAAAGCAAAAAAATTAGCACGAGCAAAAAAACTTGCTGCATTAAAAAAGAAAAAATCTAAAAAAAGCAAATCTAAAAAAAATAAATCTAAAAAAACTGATGATTATAGTGTAAATGATTCTAGAAATGATAAATATGCTAAAAATATAGACTTAGATGTTAGAATGCTAGGATCTTCAACTTCAGGAATTAAAATATCAAGATATAGAGGTAAAAAAACTATTGCGCCACTTGATTCTTTTAAAGTAGTTAAAAAATTCGGAAAATATTTTGATCCAGTTTATAAAATAGAACTGTTTAATGAGTCTATAGTTTTAAAAACTAGAAAGTCCCAAGCAAAAGTAAAATCAATATTTAATGGAAAAATAGTATATGCAAAAAAAGATGCTGGAATGCTTGAAAATGTAGTTATTATTCAACATAAAAATGGTCTACATACAATCTATTCTCATCTTGACAAAATCTCGCCATCTCTTAAAGTTGGACGTTGGATTAAAAAAGGGTATGTTGTTGGACGAGTTAATGATACTTTAACATTTCAAGCTACCAAAAATGAAGCACACATAAATCCAAAAGATTTATTTAGAATATAAATAGGAAAATATGAATTTAGTTGGATTTGATTATATAAATAATAAAGATAAAGAATTAACAGAACTTTTTATTAATTCAAAAGATGTAAAAAAATATATTTTAGGAATAAATAAACTAGCAAAATGTGTACAAAAACTTATTGAAGTTGATGGTATTATTGATGATTTCACAAGAATTCATACTTCAAGAAAAAAGCATATTTTACAAATCCAAGATATTCCAAAAGATTCTATTATACTTGTTACTGCTTCAGGAAGTCCTCTTGAAGTAAAAACAAAACTAGACGAAATGGGATATACCCACTTTAACTATCTTAGTTTTTATAGATACTCTAAATTAGAACTAGTAAGTCCTCCTTTTATATCTGATTTTAAAGATGATTTTATTAAAAATGAATCAGAATACAAAAATACTTATAACTTATTAGAAGATGAACAATCTAAGCAAATATTTTCAAAAGTTTTAAACTTTAAAATGACTTTTGATTTAGAGTTTATGAAAGGTTTTACAAATAACCATGAAGAACAATACTTTGATAAACAACTACTACCAGAGATAAAAAATATTACATTTGTAGACGGTGGTGCATATATAGGTGACACTCTTCCTCAAATAATATCAAACTATCCAGATTATAAAAAGATATATTGTGTAGAACCAAGTGATTTACATATAAATATTGCGAATAAAAATTTTCCTAATATTAAAAATGTAGAGTTTATAAACTGTGGACTAGGAAATAAAAAAGAGTTAAAAAAAATAGATGAACTTAAGACTCAAAATAACTGTGCACACGATTATCAAGCTTTAAATATAAATACTATTGACAATATTATTAATGAAAAAGTTGATTTTATAAAACTAGATATAGAAGGTGCTGAACAAGATGCAATACAGGGTGCTAAAAAGACTATTAAGGAGCATCACCCTATTTTAGCAATTTGTATCTATCATAAGGCAGAAGATTGGTATAAGGTACCCCAAATGGTCTTAGAAATTAAGAAAGAGTATAAAGTTTACCTAAGACATTATATGGAAGGTATATACGAAACTGTTATGTATTTTATTCCAAAAAATTAATATATTTATTAATAAAAGAGGTAGTTAAAAACTACCTCTTTTTAATATTTATACAAAATTTATAAATTAAGCTTTTGGAGAAATCATATCCTCAGGACAAACATATTTATCGAATTCTTCCTCACATAAAATATCTAAAGCAATTGCTTCTTCTTTTAAAGTAGTACCATTTTTGTGAGCTGTTTTAGCGATTAAAGCAGCTTTTTCATATCCAATATGAGGATTTAAAGCAGTTACTAACATTAAAGAATCATTTAAATACTTATCAATATTTGCAATATTTGGCTCAATACCAATTGCACACTTATCATTAAATGCAAGCATTGTATCTGATAATAATCTAATTGATTGAAGTATATTTAAGGCAATTACAGGTTTAAATACATTTAATTCAAAATTTCCTTGAGATGCTGCAACTGATACTGAAGTATGATTACCCATAACTTGAACAGCAACCATTGTCATAGCTTCACTTTGTGTTGGGTTTACTTTTCCAGGCATGATAGAAGAACCTGGTTCATTTTCAGGAATATTAAGTTCAGCTATTCCACATCTTGGACCAGAAGACAACCATCTTATATCATTTGCAATTTTCATTAAATTTGAAGCTAAGGCATTTAATGCGCCACTTAATACAACTTCTCCATCATGTGCAGTTAAAGCATGAAATTTATTAGGATGAGATTTAAATTTATACTTAGTATTTGTAATATCATTTAATACCTCACTTACCATTGATGAAAATTCAGGATGAGAATTTAATCCAGTTCCAACAGCAGTTCCCCCAATAGCTAGTTCAATAATATATTTAAGAGCATCATCTATTTGTAATAAGGCTTTATTTAGCATATCAACATAAGCAGAAATTTCTTGACCTAAAGTTAAAGGAGTTGCATCTTGTAGATGAGTTCTACCTATTTTTACAACATTTTCAAACTCTTTTTGTTTTTTTTCAAAAGTATTTTTTAAAATATTTATTGCAGGGATAAGTCTTTTTTGTATATCTAAAACAAATGCAACTCTCATTGCAGTTGGATAAGTATCATTAGAACTTTGACCTTTATTTACATCATCATTTGGATGTACATATTTAGAAGTTCTAAAATCATGTCCTAAAATCTCACTGGCTTTATTTGCTACAACTTCATTCATATTCATATTTGATTGGGTACCAGAACCTGTTTGCCAAACTACTAAAGGAAAGTTTCCTTCAAGTTTTCCATCAATTACTTGATCACAAGCATTTGAAATAGCATTTGTTTTTTCATCATCTAATCTATTTAGTTTATTATTTACAATTGCACAAGCTTTCTTTAAATAAGCAAAACCTTCAACAATTTCTTTTGGCATTTTTTCATCACCTATTGGAAAGTTTTCTACACTCCTTTGAGTTTGTGCAGCCCAATATTTATCATTTGGTACTTTCATTTCGCCCATTGTATCTTTTTCTATTCTATAGTCCATTTTTATCCTTTCTTAAAACTGATATAGATTATCATTATTAAGAATAGAAATAGCTTAATTATATGTATTATTTATCTTTCATTACTTAGTTTTTAAATTTTTTTCTCTTAACTTATCTTTTTTACTTTTTCTTTTCCCTTTTATTGCAGCTTGTCCTTTTTCTTTCTTTAGTTCATCTCCAATTAGTTCAAAGCCTTCTATTTCTTCATATGTAAGTTTTATATTACATTTTTTCTCTATTAATTTAAAATGTTCTAAATTTTCATGAGTTAGAAAAGATATAGCAGTTCCTCTTTTTCCTGCACGTGCAGTACGTCCAATTCTATGAACGTAATCATTTGTACTTCTTGGCAAATCATAATTAATTACACATGAGATATCATCTATATCAAGTCCACGTGCAGCGATATCAGTTGAAAAAAGAATATCAATTTCTTTATTTTTAAAATCTTCAATTGTAAATTTTCTTTCATCTTGATCTAAATTTCCATGAAATGATTCTGCATTGAACCCATGTTTTCTAAATTTAGCGGCAATATTATCAGAAGATCTTTTTGTAGCCATAAAAACAAGTATCTTATCCCACTTAGAGTTTTTAATTAAATCTTTTAAAAGAGCACTTCTATTTTCAAGATTTACTCTTATCGCTCTTTGATTAATATTTTCTACTATTTGTTCTTCATCTTCTATAAATACTTCCAATGGATTATTTGTAATTTTCAAAGCTATAGTAGACATCTTGTTAGGATATGTTGCTGAGAAAAATAGATTTTGTCTTTTTTTAGGTATTGCATCTAATATTACTTGTAACTCTTCTTCAAAACCCAAATCAAGCATTTTATCTGCTTCATCTAAAACAAAAAAATCTAATGATTTTAAATCTATTTGTTTTTTATTTATAATATCTATTAATCTTCCAGGAGTAGCTACAACTACATCACAACCTTTTTGAACTTGTAGCATTTGATTTCCAAGATTATCTCCACCAATTAAACTAACTACTTTTAGCTTTTTTGATATTTGTTTAGCAAATACTTCAAATGTTTTAGCAACTTGTAAAGTTAATTCACGGGTTGGAGTAAGAACTAATACTTTAACTTTTGCTTTTCCTTCTACTTTTTGTTTTCCCCAGAGATTTAAAATAGGAAGAACAAAACTAGCAGTTTTTCCACTACCTGTTTGCGCTCTTGCTATCAAATCTTTTTTTTCTAAGACTAAAGGTATAACTTTTTCTTGTATTTTAGTAGTTTCTTTATAACCATATTTACTTATTGTGCTTAGAAGTGCATTTGATAATTTAAGTTCATTAAATAACATTTAATTTCTCTTCATACTCTTCAATTATTTCATCAAGTTCATTTTGCGATATTTCTAAATTTTCAAATTTATCTTCAACTTCTTTTTCATAATTTCTTACAATACCAGATAATTCAATTACTTTACTATTATCACCTTTATTTGAAGCTTCAATAAGTAAGTTTTGATTCTCTTCTAACTTACTTTCGATTTCCATAATACTATTTTCTAAATTATCAACTTTCTTTTTTAAAGGACTTGTTAATTTATTCCTTTCATTTATAAGCTGAGTTCTTAACTTTTTATTCTCTTTTTTATTTACTTTTGGAGTTGATTTAGTTTTTTGTTCTACTTCCTCTTCTTCCCAACCAATTTTTTCTAAAAACTGATCATATGTACCATCAAAATAATCTGCTCCACCTTTTGAAAAGATAATTAATCTATCACAAACTTTTTTTAATAACTCCTCACTATGAGTTACAATAATACATGAACCTTGAAACTTTTTAATTGCTATTATTAGTGAATCAATAGATTCCATATCAAGGTGATTTGTAGGTTCATCTAAGAATATTAAATTCACATCTTTTGCTAAAATCTTACCAAGCATTACTCTACTTCTCTCTCCACCAGAAAGAAGTGATATCTTTTTCTTAGCATCATCACCGCTGAACATCATAGAACCACAAATACCTCTAACTGTAGCTTCAGGTAACTTTGAATTAGCTACATAAATCTCATCCATTATTGTGTTGTTATGGTTTAAATGATCTATATTTGTCTGTCCAAAATGACCAAAGGTAGTTGTTCCATGATAATCTATATTTCCAGTTAAATTTTTCAATTCTTTTGCAATAGTATTAAGTAAAGTTGATTTTCCTTTACCATTTTTTCCAATAATTCCTAAAGTTTCACCCTTTTTTAGTGTAAAAGATATATCTTTAAATAAAATGTTATTATCTTTATATCCAAAACTAATCTTATTTACATCTAACAAAACTTTTGCAGGAGTATCTTTAAAATTAAAATTAAAATCTAAAGTTGAATCAGATACTAAAGAACTCATGTCTTCCATTTTTTCTAACTCTTTTACTTTTGATTGAGCTTGTGCAGCCGTTGAAGCTCTAGTTTTATTTTTTGCAATAAACTCTTCAAGCTCTTTTCTTTTTTTATCTTGCGAAATTTTTTGTTTCTCATAGTGTTCATCATTACTTTTTATTTGTTCATAAAATTTATGAGTATTTCCAGGTATGACTTCTAAGTTACGTCTTACTAATCCCATTGTATGTGTTGTAACACTATCCATAAAATTTCTATCATGAGTAATAATTATAACTTCACCTTCAAAATTTTTTAAAAAAGTCTTCAACCATCTTAAAGATAAGATATCCAAATAGTTTGTAGGCTCATCAAGAAGTAGAAGGTTTGGTTCAGTAACAAGAAGTTTTGCAAGATTAATTCTAATTTGATAACCACCAGAAAATGACAAAGGATCTTTATCTAAATCTTCTAAAGTAAATCCTAAGCCAAATAGTATTTTTTCTACTTTATAAATATTATACTTGTCTTCTTCACTTAAAGATAAGGAAGCTTCTTCTCTTACTGTTTTTTCAGTAAATATCAAATGCTGTCTTAATGCACCAATCTTGTAATTTTTAGGTATATTTATTTCACCACTATCTTGATGTTCTTCACCCAAAATAAGTTTAAACAAAGTAGATTTACCACTACCATTTCGTCCTACTAATCCTACTTTATTACCTGAATTTAATCTAAAATTTATATTAGAAAAAAGTTCCTTGTACGCAAAGTTTTTAGAAATATTTGAAAGTTCAATCATATTACTCTTTTATTAATTGTAATTTAGATTTTGATTATACGATAGTACTATTTATATTCTAATTAGAAAAATTTAATTTCTTGAAATTTAATCTGAATTACAAACTATGAAATTACTCCATACCATCTTCTTCCAAGATCATCATATAATTCAACTTTAGATTCTTGTTTTATATTTCCATATAAATAGTTACCTCTGTTATCATAAATATCTAATGTAGAATTACCTTTATTGATATGATTACTTATTTCCCCTCTATAGTAATCTCCATTAGTACCGTAAAATTCAATTTTCTTATTAAATGTTATAGAACCAAGATATTGGTGACAATTATAATCATATAATTTAATTTTTTTTTTCATGATTTTTCCTTCATTAAATATTAGATTTATATAATGTACTAAATTATATTGTTTATTTGCATAAAAACAAATTATATAATATAAAATTACAAATCATTCTATTATTTTTATTAATAAAATATTATTATTTATTTTTAAGTATAATTATAGTACGATTAATACAGAGGTTTGTTATGACAAAAAATATTATTTTTGGATCAATACTTATTATTATAATTTTATCTATATCTATAATGGTTTTAAGCTTATATAATTTAAGAACCGCCGGTATTAAATCTGCAATTCATAATGCAGAATCAATCTCTGAAGTAATAAAAGGTGGTTTAACTAGTTATATGGTTGATGAAAATATGGATAAAGCTGACACTTTTTTACAATCAATATCAAATATGCAAAACATTAATAAAATCTGGCTTGTAAGAAGTGAATTTTTAAATAAACAATTTTCAAAGGAATCTTACAAAACTCCAAGAGATGAAATAGATAAAGAAGTTATTTCAACAGGAGAGCTGAAATATAAAATAAATGAAACTATTACAAGTACTACAGTTAGAATTAGTATACCTTATAATGCAGTTTCCAATAGGGGTGTAGACTGTTTAAAATGTCATCAAGTTAAACAAGGTTCTACTTTAGGAGCTATATCATTAGAAATAGATATAACAACGTTAAAACAAATAGGTATAGAATCGATTTATATTATTATGGGAATTGTTCTTATATCAATATTTTTCTTTTTACTATTTACTAAGAGGTTATTATCCCCTTATCTAGAGTTATATAATGATTTTAGGAATAATATAGATGAATCTTTAATAGGTAAGTTTTCAAAGATAAATCCTTCTCCTAATTTATCTAAAGAAATGATTCAAATTACAGAAGATTTTAATAAATTAATAAAGCAATTTAAAGAAACTTCTATTGGTATTGATGAAAAGTTACAAGGTTTTATTGGGTATAAAACTTTGAAAAAAAGCAATGATCCTATTAATGACTCTCAAGAGATTATTGATAATTTGTCAAATCTTTTTCAATTTAAAAAACAAATTGAATTAGATAATACAAAAGAAGAAATATATTCTAGATTATCACAGGTTTTTCTTAATAAATTTAATATAAAAAACTTTTCATTTATTGAAATAAATATGCTATCACATAAAATGGAAAATATTTTAAATATAGGAGAAGGACTTTACTGTAAAGATGGTATAAGTGAAAATCCAGAAGAGTGTAGATGTGCAAGAACCAAGAATGACATAATGTCAATTGATTTTCATAATAGTTGTCCTTTTTTTGAAAAAAAAGATAAATTTTATTACTGTATAAATATTGATATTGCAAAAAATGTATATCTAATAGTTAACTTTGTATGTGACACAAAAGAAGAATTAGATATATTAAAAGAAAAAATAATCTTTATAAAAAACTACTTATCAGAATCATCTCCAGCATTAGAAGTAAAATTACTTATGAATGTATTAAAAGAGTCTACCTTTATAGATGGACTAACAGGACTTTATAATAGAAAGTTCTTAGAAGAAAGCTCTAAAAAGTTAATTCCTCAAGCATTACGTGAAAAAACTAAAATAGGAGTATTAATGTTAGATATGGATCATTTTAAAGCAGTAAATGATGAATATGGACATGATATTGGAGATAAAGTATTAATAGAACTTGCAAGAATTTTAAATGAAACCTTAAGAGATTCTGATCTTATAATAAGATATGGTGGTGAAGAGTTTATTGTTCTTTTAGTTGGTGTAAAAAGTGAAAATGATGCACTAGATGTTGCAAATAAAATTGGTGAGAATGTTAGAAATAATGAAATAAATGTCTATGCAGGAAATAAACTAAGAAAAACTATAAGCTGTGGCTTGTCTATGTTTCCAGATGATGCTAGCTCTTTTGAGACTGTAATTAAAAATGCAGACATTGCTCTATATGAGGCTAAAGATAGTGGTAGAGATAAAGTAATAAGATTTAAAGATGATCAAGTAACAAGTGTCGATTTATTTTAATATAAATATATAAAAAGGCAATAAGCAAATTAGCTTATCCCCTTTTTAATGTAGTTAATTTTGATTAATGTAAATCAGCGTTTAATTTAACTTCTCTTGTTGATCTCATTGCTATAATTTGACCT
>JAAETO010000223.1 GCA_024228275.1 Arcobacter sp. | reverse complement strand
TCATAATATCAGTATATGATGATAGTAGTCGATTGTTTTTATCTAAATTGCTAATGATATATTTAATTACTTCAACTTGTTTACTATCAGTAATTGCTGAAATAGTTTTAATTACATTTGAATGCTTTTTAATTTCTTGTGTTTGTATAATAGGAAATAAAATATCATGTAGCGTATTTAAAAGTTCTTTAATATTAATAGGTTTTACAATATAGTTCTCAACTTTTAACTTTATCGCATCAAGAAGATATTTTGTATCAGTATGTGCTGTAGTTAGTATTGTTGGAATATTAATCTTATTTTCTTCTTTAATACTTCTTAAAAAGTCTATTCCATTTTCATTCTCTAGAAGAATATCCGAGATAATTACATCAACTTTTTCAGTTTTTATAATTTCAATAGCTTCTTTAGATGTATTTACAGCATAAACTTCTTCTACAAAATCATCTAAGATATCCTTTGTATGAGTTAAAAGTGATTTATCATCCTCTAAATATAAAATTCGAAAGTTACTTAAAATGTTTAGATTTCGTTCTGTAGTCATTCTTTACCTTTTTTCCAATGGTATATCAATTATAAATAGAGCGCCATACTCTAAATTAATATTATCTATTCTATTAAAAACATTCTTACATTTTATCATTCCATGCATATGTTTTTCAATAATTTGCTTAGACATATACAATCCTACACCAGTTCCAGCACTTTTGTATTTAGTAGTGTAATATGGTTCAAAAACTTGAGGTAATATATCTTTTTGAATACCTCCTCCATTATCATAAATATTTAATCTTGCTTTACTTTTATATTTTTTTATAACTATTTTTATAATCTTATTTTCTTTTTTCGATTTTAACGCATCTTTTGAGTTTGAAATAATGTTGAGTAATACATGTGATAATTCATTGTAAAATCCATATATTTCTATATTATCTTCAATAATATAATTAAGCTTTATATTTTCTTTTTCTAAAAGATATTTTGAAAGTTGAATTGAATGATCAATACAATCTTTAATTAAAAAAATAGTCTTATCTTTATTTGGACTAAAAAAGTTTTGGAAATCATCAAGTGTATTTGACATATTTTCAGATAAAAGCATAGCATCTTGGACTTTTTGTTCTATAAAATTATTAGTTAATTTTCCTAATTCCATTTTTGTTTGAAAAGACTGAATAATCATGGTTAAAGAACCTAAAGGTTGTCTCCATTGGTGTGCAATATTTTGTAACATCTCTCCTAAGCTAGCAAGTTTTGCTTGCTGATGCATTATTAAATCTTTTTTTCTTGAATTAACAACTTCTTTATGTATTTTTATACCTAAATATTCATTTAGTTCTTGTAGCTCTTTTGTTTTTTCATCTACAGCATCTTCTAATCCAAGGTGTAGCTTCCTAAAGTTATTAATAATTAATAAAGATAAAATTATAGATGTTAAAAATACGAATATTATTGAAAAATTTAATATCGTTGTTAAGGTACTAAAAACTTTTTGAGTCTCTCTTTTTTCAGTAATAGCTAGATTTAAATCATAATTTGTAAGATTAGTAAGATATATATTTATTGAGTTTATCTCAAAATAAATATTATCAATTAACCTTTTTGCCTCATAATATTGATTTGATTCCAATAGGTTTACTATCTTATTAATAGTTTTATGAAGTTTTTTAATTTTTATATTAATATTTCTTATTATGTTAGCTTGTAAAATTGTATTATTTGTATCATAATTATTAGTAAAAAAGTTATTTATTAATTTGGTTACAAAAGAACGTTCATATTTACTATTTAAAGTACTATCTATATAGTTTTTCCAGTTTTTATCTATAAGTTGTTGACCTAAAGAAATAATATCTTTTGATTGTTCAATTGTAATATTGTTGTTTTGGATATCGTAAAAAGTGTCATATATATTAATTGTATAGGTGTCTTTTATTGATTCTAGTTTAATTATAGGTTTAGTTCTTTTTTCAAATAATATATCAAAATCATTTTTAAGTGTATATATAGATATTTGAGACAATATAATTATTGCTATCATCCCTCCTGACATTATAGAAATTAGAAAATACGTTTTATATGTGAATGGTAACTTATCTAAGTAAGTAAAAATTTTTTTAATTTTTTTATTAATTTTAACTAGTTTATTATTCATAGTTAATCTTTACAAAATTTGAATTTTCATATTTAAAAAGGTAAACATTGTTTAATAATTGATTGTTTTTATACTTTATATTAATCCCCTCAAAAATATCTGTAGGTAGAGATTTATATTCTTCTAAAAATTTTGAACGTGTTAATTCCCCACTAACATTCTTTATTGCCATTACAATTGATTTAGCTGCTAAAAATGCTTCTAAAGACACGAAACCCAAAGGTTCATTTGGATAATACTTTTTCATTAAATCTTGATACTCTTTTATTGTATTAATATTATCATTTTTATAACTAGGAACAACTTGAGAGAATAATAAATTGTCCGTATTATAATTAAGTTCTTTAATCATTTGATTAGCATCCCCAAATGAGATATTACAAAAAATTACATTTTTATACTTTACATCTTCTTTTGCTTTTTTTATAAAAAGAGCATTAGTTTTATACGCTCCTACTAATATAATTGCTTCTGGTCGTTTACTTTTTATTTCATTTAGTGCATGGCTAATTGAAAAGGTGTTTCTTTTATACATACCTTCACTTTGAAGTTCTAAACCTCTTTTTTTAAGTGATTTAATTAATGAAATATAACCTTCTTCTCCATATGTATCATTTTGATAAAATACTGCAAATTTTTTTATATTTTTTTTATTATGTAAATATCCTACAATTTTATCAATTTCTTCTTGATAAGAACTTCTAAAGTTAATAATATTCTCTTTATTTGCATTTCTTAAAAATGATGCACCTGTAAATGGAGCAATTAAAGGTAAATCTATTTTATCTAATATTGGTAATATATTTTTTACTGTTGGTGTTCCAACAAAACCAAATAGAGAAAATAAATTATAATTTTTTATTAATTTTTTGACATTATCTCTTGTTAAATCAGGTTCATACTTATCATCCATTGAAACAAGCTTAATTTGCCTATTTTTAGGAAGTAAATTAAGTTCATTAGAATAATTAAAATATGCATTGGCACCCGCATATACACTCTTTCCTAGGCCATTCATTATTCCACTTTTGGGTAAAGATGTTCCTAATATAATTTCTTTGTTATTAAATACCTTTTCTTCAAATTTCCAATAAGTAAACATGAGAACAATAATCATTCCAAGTATGAATTTTAGCAACCTAGCTCCTTTAATAATTTAAATTATATCACACAAGTTAATAATTATTTACCAAAAAGTTACACTTCTCAATAAATTGGTAAAGTTATATTAACTATTTAAGTTCTATATAAGTTTAATACAATTAGAATTGGTAAAGAATATTTTACCAAAAGGTATAAAATGCAAGAATTCATATATTATAGTCCAACTGGAATTGATTTTCCATTGTCAGAAAATATTTTGGTTACTGATAAATTAACTGATATTTCTAAAAATGACTATGTAGTTTCAAATACAAAAAGTGTTCATTCAGAAATTATTGCTGATGAAATTGATTTTTATATAAAAAATTCTAAAGATACATTAGCATCAAAAATAAAGAATGTAGAAAAGTTATATGAAATTAATTCTCTTAGATTTGATCTAGCAAAAGATATTACTTATAAACAAGAAGTATCAAATAGAGTTTTATTAGTATGTAATACTGAACAGAAAAAAGATATTTTAAAACATATGGTTCAAAAAGAATTTGATCTATTCCATATTAATGAAGATATTATAAAAGACATTAATGGTCATATTGGAAAGTTAACTGTTACAGTTGAAGATGAAGATAAAGATATAGAGATTAGAGTAGATCAAATTATTTGGTTTGATGAAAAAGATATTGCAACAAAACAAAGTGGATCTTTTGATCCATTAAAAACTTCAATTGATAAGGTATTAGCTCAGGTTAGAAATAATATTACAAACTATGAATATAAAAAATTTACTACATATGACAAAACAATTTGTCAATATCATGAAAGAAGAGAAGAAGTTTGTGGAAAATGTGCAGAAGTTTGTCCTACTGTTGCTATTGTTAAACATGACGATCAGAAACACTTAGATTTTTCTCAAATAGATTGTCATGGATGTGGCGGTTGTATTTCTGTTTGTCCAAGTGGTGCAGTTGATTATGCCCCATCAAATAGAAATTCTATTTTTGAAATGGCTACATTTTACAAAGGTCATAATGCATTAGTAATTCCTGAAAAGATGGATATTAAAAATCTAGAAATAGATTTAAAAGAAAATGTACTTCCTTTTTCTATTGAAGGTGAAAAGTTCTTACATGAAGGAACACTTCTTACAATATTACAAGAGTCTGGATCACAAGTTGTTTTTTATAGTGATTTTTTATCAAAAGGAACTAAAGATGCAATTTTTGTATTAAATCAAATATATCAAAAGAAATACGGAAAAGATGCAATTTTATTAGCTATGACAAAAGATGAATTAGTTGATGCTTTAGAAAAAGTAGAATTTATTGAAGGTTCTAGATTTACATTTAATGAAGAGGATTCTAAGAAAAGAGAAATTTTTGCTATTAGGTTAGCACATATTGTTCAAGATGAAGATTTAGGCACTGTTGAATGTGGAGAGCATGTACATTACGGACATGTAAAAGTAAATGAATCAAATTGTACTTTATGTTTATCGTGTGTAGGTGCTTGTAATGTAAATGCTCTTTTTGCAGATACTTCTGATAATACTCTAAGATTAAATGCTTCTTTATGTACCTCATGTGGTTATTGTGAAATCTCTTGTCCTGAAAAAGATTGTTTAACAATTGAACAAGATGTTATTAAACTAACTCCAACTTGGTTTAGTGAAGAGATATTAGCACAAGATGAATTATTTGGATGTATTGAATGTGGTAAAGAGTTTGCTACTAAAAAAGCAGTAGAAAAAATTGCTGCAGTTATGGCCCCAATATTTGCATCAAATCCAATAAAACAAAGAACGCTTTATTGTTGTGAATCTTGTAAACCAAAGTTAATGATGCAAGAGTTTACAAATGATAGAAAATCTTACAATATACAAGGATAGATAAATGAAAGATAATAATATATACAAATCAAGAGCATTATATTACGCTATGTTTTCAAGATTTTTTGTGTTTGCAACTGATAATAGTAGATATTTAGAATTAATAAATTTAATTGATACTTTACAAAAGAACCCATTAGATAAAACGACATCAGTTGCTTTTACACAGATTAGAAAAGAATTAAAATCTGATTCAAATATAAGCTTTATGAAAGAGTTTGATTCAATTTTTCATTCTCCTGAAACTTCTATGGTTAGAACTACTGCTTCATATTTTGATGAGAATGTTGAATCTGGAAAAAAGAGATTAGAAATGCAAAATTTCTTAGCTAAAACTAAAATTAGACGAGATGAAAAGCAGTATAGCGATTATGAAGATCATGTTGGATTTATATTTTCTGTTATGAGTGAATTGTGTGATTTGATTTCTGAAGACCAAGAAGAATATATAAATACTTCACATTGTATTTTTGATCAAATTTTAAATGAATTTATTGATGATTTTGCAAAAGAAGTTTATGAACATGAAGAAGCAAAAATTTTTAAAAATATAGTTGTTTTATTAAAAACATTTATTGAATTTGAAAGAATTTTTCTTGAAGTATCTATTCCTAATAAAAAAGAAAATAAAAATTTATCACATGAAGATAAAAGTTGTGAAAATATTTCTGAAGATGAAGCGGCCAGACGTGCAAGAAATAAAGCTTTAAGAGCAAAAGGTCCTAAAAAAGAACAAGAACAAGCATTTGTTACTTTTGATGTAGATAGTACAGAATAATATTAAAAATACTTAATAGGTGAGGCTTAAATAAACTAAATAATTTTAGTTTATTTAAGTCTCATTTTATGGGGCTAAAAAATAATAAGGAGCAACTATGCAAGAAAGTAGAAGAGATTTTGCTAAAAAAACTGCGATGGTTGTTGGTGCTACTGCTGTAGGTGCCACTGCGTTAGCTGCAAATGCTACAGCTTCTTATGAAGCTGATTCAAACGGTGTCGTTATAGGTAATTCTCCTAAAAAAGAGATTACTTATAAGAAAACTAAAGCTTGGGAAGAATTTTACAAACAAGCTTTATAAAATCAAATTGCGTTAAAGGAAGTAGAATATGTCAACTAGTACATATGATGCACTGAAAGCAAAAGTAGGTAGAAGATCATTTTTAAAAATGGCCGCTATTGCTACTGCTGCAGGTGCTACAAACGCTTTAGCTAATGGTGGTGTTACAAGAGCTGCTACGGCAGAGGAAGTAAAAAATCCTTTTCCTGGTTCTAAAAAAGTTAAAACTATCTGTACCGCATGTTCTGTTGGATGTGGTATTATTGCTGAAGTTCAAAATGGTGTTTGGGTAAGACAAGAGGTTGCACAAGATCATCCTATTTCATTAGGTGGTCATTGTTGTAAAGGTGCTGATATGATTGATATGGTTAGGTCTGAAGTTAGACTTAAGCATCCAATGGTAAAAGAAGGCGGAAAATGGAAGAGATTATCTTGGGATGATGCATTAGACAGAATCGCAAATAAATTAAAATCTTCTCACGAAACTGTAGGTGCTGATTCGGCAATGTTTTTAGGATCAGCAAAAATGAGTACAGAGCAAGCATATTATTTTAGAAAATTTGCTGCAATGTATGGAACAAATAATATAGATCATCAAGCAAGAATTTGACATAGTGCAACAGTCGCCGGTGTGGCGAATACATGGGGTTATGGTGCTATGACAAACTCACTTGGAGATGTTCAAAATGCGAAAGCAATTATTATTTTTGGAGCTAATCCTGCGGTTAATCACCCAGTTGGTTTCGGACATTTCCTAAAAGCTAAGGAAAGAAACAATGCAAAGATCATTGTTGTCGATCCAGTATTTACAAAAACAGCTGCAAAAGCTGATTATCACTGTCAATTAAGAAGTGGTACGGATATTCCATTTATGTATGGAATGTTACACCTGATTTTTAAAAATGGTTGGCATGATGACAAATTTATCAATGACAGAGTTTATGGCATGGATAAAGTTATGGAAGAAGCTAAAAAGTGGAATCCAAAAAAAGTAGAAGATGTTACAGGTGTTCCTGCTGACCAATTAATTCAAATCACAAGAGTATATGCAAAAAATACTCCTGGTACTTTAATTTGGGCAATGGGTTTAACTCAGCATACAGTTGGTTCTTCGAATACAAGAATTGCTCCAATCGTTCAATTAGCTCTTGGAAACATGGGTGAAGAAGGTGGAGGATGTAATATTCTTAGAGGTCATGACAATGTTCAAGGTTCTACTGATATGTGTTGTTTATCACACACATTACCAGGGTACTATGGGTTAAGTGATGGTTCATGGAAGTACTTCGCAAAATCTTGGGGAGTTGACTATGAATGGTTAAAAGGAAGATTTGCTGCTAAAGAATGGATGAACAAAAAAGGCTTTACATTATCTAGATGGTGGGCTGGTGTTCTTGACGGTAAAGACGGTAATGATAAAATTCATAACGGTGGAACTAATGTTAAGAACCTTGTTGTTATGGGTAACGGTATTACTTCTATAGCGCAACAAGCAAAAGTAAAAGAAGGTTTAGACAACTTAGATATGTTAGTTCTTTGTGATCCTTTTGTAAATGAAGCAGCTATTTTAACAGATAAGCAAGATGACGTATTTATTTTACCATCTGCTACACAATTTGAAAATTCTGGTTCTGTTACAGCAACTAATAGATCAGCACAGTGGAGATACAAAGTAGTTGAACCAATGTATGAATCTAAGACAGACCATGACATTATGTTTGAATTAGCAAAAAGATTAGGCTTTCACGAGCAATTTACTGCTGGTATGAAAGTTAAAGAAAATAAAAAAGATTTTAAATGGCCAGAAGATGCTACTGATGAAATTGCAAGAATCATTAAAACTATTGGTTTAACTGGTTGGACTGCAGAAAGAATCAAAAAGCATACTACAAATTGGCATATGTTTGATCAAATCTCTGGACGAGGTTACGGTGAGATGAAGGGTGAATACTATGGTCTTCCATGGCCAGTATGGACTGAAACTCATGGTGGTTCTCCATTACTATACAACATTAACAGATCTGTTAAAGATGGTGGTATGGGATTTAGAAATAGATTTGGATTAGAACATGATGGTGTATCACAATTAGCTGGAAAAGGTTCAGCTCCTAAGAAGTCTTCTAATAAAGATGGGTACCCAGAAATTAATAGAGATAATATTGAAAAAGTTCTTGGAATCAAGCTTACAGCTGATGAGAAGAAAAGAATTGGTAAAAACTGGAAAGTTGATACTTCTAATATTATTGCTGAAAAATGTATGGAAAGAGGAATAGCTCCTTATGGAAATGCTAAAGCTAGAGCTAATGTGTGGACTTTCCCTGATGCAATTCCATTGCACAGAGAGCCAATTCATACACCAAGACAAGATTTAGTTAAAGAATTCCCTAACTATGCAGATAAGAAAAACCATTATAGAGTTGATACTCAATATATTGGTAAACAAACGGAAAAAGATTGGTCAAAAGAGTTCCCAATTATTTTAACTACAGGTAGACTTGTAAGTATGAATGGTGCGGGTATGGAAAATAGAGCTTCTAAATATTTAGCTGCTTTACATCCAGAAATGTTCTGTAAAATCAATCCTAATTTAGCTGGAAGACATGGTATTAGAGATGGTGCTATGATGTGGATTTACGCTCCTGAAGGTACAAAAGTTAAAGTTAAAGCTCAGTACTCTCATGGTGTTAAAGAAGATACAATTTGGATGCCGTTCCACTATGCTGGACACTACCAAGGTGAAGATATCTCACACAAATATCCAGAAGGTACTAAACCATATGCAATTGGTGAGAGTGCAAATACTGTTACTAACTACGGTTATGACATTATTACGCAAATTCCTGAAACAAAATCAGGTTTATGTAAAATTGAATTTGTGCAGGAGTAGATTATGAGTGAAAATTCTAGATTAAAATTTTATTGTGATGACGATAGATGTATTGCTTGTGATGGTTGTAGTGTAGCTTGTGCTGAAGCACATGAGTTACCAACTGGAGTTAACAGAAGAAAAGTTGTTACGATGAATGAAGGAATTGCAGGGTTAGAATATTCTTTATCAATTGCTTGTATGCATTGTACTGATGCCCCTTGTGAGCAAGTTTGTCCAGTAGATTGTTTTTATATCAGAGAAGATGGAATTGTACTTCATGATAAAGAAAAATGTATCGGTTGTGCTTATTGTTTATATGCTTGTCCATTTGGAGCTCCTCAGTTCCCTCAGGATGGTGCATTTGGAACAAAAGGCGCTATGGATAAATGTACAATGTGTGCTGGTGGTCCTGAAGAAACTAACTCTCATACTGAAAGAGAATTATATGGTCAGAATAGAATTTCTGAAGGTAAAGTTCCAGTATGTGCTGCAATGTGTTCAACTAAGGCATTACTAGTAGGTGAATCTAATGAAATCTCTAACGTATATAGAAAAAGAGTTTTATCTGCAGGTCACGGTGTAAAAACACAACCTTACGGTTGGAGTACAGCTTATGGAGCTGGTTCTAAATTATAGGAATGAAAATGAAAAGTAAACATATCATTCTTGCTTTATTAGCTTTATCAACATTAGCCTTTGGTGCTAATGCTGATAGTGCGATATGGGGTAAAGATTTAGCAAATAATATTTTAGGGTATAGTAAAGAGGGCTCTATGCAACTAGGATATTATTTTACGCTTTTACAAAGTACTTATTTTAAACCCTTATTTTTAGGTGTTTTAATAGGAGTACCTGTGGTATTCTTTATACATTATTTAATAATTGGTCCAATGATTTTCTCTCATGATAGAAAGAAAATCTATGTATTTACAATCTTTAACAGAATAGTACATACAATTGCTGCTATTGCTTTTATATTATTAATACCTACTGGTGTTGTAATGATGTATGGTAGTACTTTTGGTGGTGGATCTTTTGTTATTGTATGTAAAGAAATACATGCTATTGCAACACTATTATTTATAATTAGTGTTATACCTATGTTTACTATGTGGGTTAGATGGATGTTTATACATTGGGATGACATAAAATGGTTAATGATTGTAGGCGGTTATTTAAATAAAGATAAAAAACCTGTACCTGCTGGAAAGTTTAACGCCGGACAAAAAACTTGGTTCTGGTTAGCAACACTTGGAGGATTTATAATGATCTTAACTGGTGCAGCTATGTACTTCCAAGATTTTGAACTTGAAATTATTAAATCTTTAGGTTTATCTCAAATTGACTTTTTACGAGGAAGTGCGATTCTTCATAATGTATTAGGAGCTGGTGTATTAGCATTGTTCTTAGTTCATATTTACATGTCTGTATTTGCTATAAAAGGTGCAATACACAGTATTATTACTGGTTATAAAGAAGAAGAAGAAGTCGAAATACTTCATAGTTCATACTATAAGAAATTAAAAGAAAAAAATGAAATTTAACAAAAAGGCTCTCTTTTCTAGAGAGTTCTTTTTTTAATATTTAAATATGCAAATATAGCATATTAAGGAAAAAAATGAGTAACGATAAATATTTAAAAAAAATCATAATTGACAAGTGTATTGATGGAGAGTTTATTGAAAAAGAAGATGTTGTAATTGATGAATCAAGAATTAATATTTTTCTTAATGGCGAGAAAACAATCTCAATGATGTGTATTCCAAAAGATCAAGAAGCTCACGCTATTGGGTTTTTAATGAGTGAAAACGTCATTACTTCAATAAATGATATTAAAAATATAGATATAAAAAAAGATGGTCTTGAAGTTTATGTCGAAGCTAATATTGATGAAGCTATGTTAGAAAACTTATATAAAGAGAAGACCTTAACGTCTGGTTGTGGTGGTGGAGTTACTGGAAATGTAGCAGGAAACGTAGAAGTTCCTTTTAATCAAGTATCTATGAGTGTTAAACCGCAGACTATTTCTAGTGAAGTTAAAAAGTTTTATGATGAAAGTGAACTTTATATTATGACAGGATGTGTACATAAAGCAATGCTTTATTTGGAAGATGGAACTACTGTTACTGCTGAAGATATTGGACGCCATAATGCTATTGACAAAGCAGTAGGTAAAAGTAAATTACAAAAGTTAGATACTACAAAATCTGTTCTATTTGTATCTGGAAGATTAAGTTCAGAGATGGTTGTTAAAGCAGTTATGCATCAGGTTCCTATTGTAGTATCAAGAACTGCACCAACACACTTGGGTGTTAAAACAGCACATACTCATGGAATTACATTAATCGGATTTGCAAGAGGAAAGAAAATGAATATTTATACTCATGCAGGAAGAATTGTAGGATAAGAAAGTGGCTAAATTACAAAAACATATTAAATTAGATGGAACACAAATAGATCTTATATTAACTAATCTTGATAATGATGGAAGATTATCATGCTTAAAAGCATTTAAAGTTGCAAGACTAATAGGTTTAAAAGCTATTGATATGTCTGATGCTTGTAAAAGTATTGGTATAAAAATTTCTAATTGTGAACTAGGTGTGTTTGGAAAAATTAATTTTAAAAATTCTGAGGAAGCTATATATTGCAAGATATCTAAAAATTTTACTCAAGGTAAAGATATATCTTGTAAAACACTTTGGTATATTGCTCAAGAATCAAGTTTAAGAAGAGTTGGTTCTACAGTAAAAAATACTGATATTCAAGTCACTAATTGTCAATTAGGTTGTTTTACACAAAGAAAGGGTCATAGAGATGAAAGCAAAAGTTAAAGTTTGGATTGAAGATAATGAAACTAATCTTATTTTTGGTGGAGGTAAAACTCAAATTTTAGAATTTATTGATCAAACTGGTTCTATATCTGAAGCTTCAAAAAGAGTAGGAATGAATTACAAAAAGGCTTGGAGTCATATTAAAATTTTACAAGAGTACATAGATGACGAATTAGTAATTGTAAACAAAGGTAGAAATAGTGGAGGAACTACTTTAACTCCAAAAGCAAAAGAAGTAATTTCAAATTTTAAAGAATTACAAGAGGATATTAAAAATTATTCGGAAAAAAGATTTAATGAATTGTTCTTGGATAATAAAGACATAATTAACTGTACGAAAGAGAGTAATAATGTATAAATTGAATTTTTTACAAAACCCTAATATTAATTCATTTGAATTAACAAATGAGATTGCTTTAGAACCTTTAAAAAGTAATATTTTAGTTGAGGATTTTCTAAAGAACTTTAAAGAAGAACTAAAATTTAAGTCATTAAATACTTTTTTATTTACAAAAGATGGTTTTCTTTCATTAATGCTTAAACTAAGAGGAACAATTCAAGTAAGTCTTGGTGAAAGTCAAGCAATTATTGAAGCAGCTTATGAATATAAAAATTTAGGTTTTGATATTGATTTCATATCTATCAACAGAGATGGGCAAATAAATTATGATGAAATTAAACAATCAGATTATATTTTTGTATCTTCATATATTATGGATACATATATAAAAATTGATTTAAATAGAATAAAAAATATTAGTAATGCAAAAATTATTTCAAATATAAGTTCAACTTTAGAAACTAAATTTGTTGATATCGCAATTTTAGATTCTTATAAACTTACTGGTTTCTCTTTTTCTTCTGTTATTTTACATAATAATATTTTTGAAGAGCAGTATTCAGGTTCAATTGACACTACTGCTATTTATTTAATAAAAAAGTCTATTGATAATTTTAAACCAAATTCTTCATATAAAAATGAGTTTAAATCTATTTTAAATAAAGAATTTGAAGATAATATTTATTACTTTGTAAATTCAGATAATACTTTACCTTTTACACTACATTTTGGATTAAAAGGTATCAAAGCAAGAGAACTTATACGTACTTTATCACTAGGAAATATTTTTGTAACTAATGGAGAAGGTTGTTCTTTAGGATTATCCAAACCTTCAAGAATACTTCAAGAAATGGGATATAAAGAATTTGAATCAAGATGGGCTTTAAGTCTTAGTTTCTGTGAACAATTGAATAGTGAAGATATTATAAAAATTGTTAAAACAATTTCAAAAAAATATAGACAAATAAGGGCTTTAAATGATTAAAACATACTTAGATTTTGATAATGCTATTAATAAAGCATTAAAATATGCAAAACCTGCAGGTTTAAAAGAGATTATAAATATCGAAAATAGTATAGGACGAGTTCTATCTACAGATGTTAGATGTATTAAAAACCTTCCTTCTTTTAATAATTCTGCAATGGATGGATTTGCTATAAAGTATAGTGATGCAGGAAAAACATTAAAAGTAAGAAAAACAATTTTTGCAGGAGATAATGTAGAAGAAATTCTAGAAGAGGGTGAATGTTATAAAATTATGACAGGAGCAAAAGTACCCAATGATGTAGACACTATTATACCAATTGAAGATGTTTTATTTTATAAAGATGATCAAGTATCAATAAACGATGATGTTGAAAAAGGATTTTGTTTACGTCTAAAAGGGGAAGAGGTTTCTTGTAAAGATGTTTTATTTGAAAAAGGAGAGGTAATTAATTCTTCATCAATAGCAGTTTTAGCTTCTCAAGGAAAGACTATGCTTAATGTATTTAAAAAATTATCTATAGCAATTGTATCAACTGGCAATGAATTAAAAGAACCTTGGGAAAATGCTAATGAAGATGAAATATATAATTGTAACTCTTATTCAATAATCTCTTTACTTAAAGAAAAGGGATTTGATGCAACTTATATGGGAGTTGTTCCAGATAATTTAGATGAATCTATAAAATTTGTAAGTTCACTAAAAAATTATGATGTAATAATCACTACGGGTGGTATTTCAATGGGGGATGCAGATTTTGTAGGAGAGGCCTTTATAAAAAATGGTTTAGACACAATTTTTCATGGTGTAAATATAAAACCAGGTCGTCCAATTATGATGGGAACTATGCAAAAATGTGTTGATATAAATAGAGGACAAACTTTTGTAATGTGCTTACCTGGTAATCCTTTAACAGCAATTGTAAATATGCATTTATTTGCTATACCAGTATTAAATAAGATACAAGGTAGCCAATACGTTTATCATGATATTACATTAGCAAAAAATAATGAAGCTTTTAAAACAAAAACAGGTCGTGTAAATGTTGTACTTGGAATTTGTAAAAAAGGTGAATATGAAGTAACAAGAAAAAATAAATACGGTTCGGCAATGATTACAGTATTAAATGAAAGTAATAGCATAGTAGTTACTAGTGAACATCAGTCAAAAATAGAAGACGACAATATAATAAAAGTTATCAAATTCAACTGTTCGTATTTAAAAGAACAAATGAATATTTTTAATTAAAACTAAAGGAATATATAATGAAAAAAATAATATTAACTTTTGGATTACCAATGCTATTAATCTCATGTTTATATGCAAAAGAATCTTTAATGATGGCAACTACAACAAGTACAGATAATACAGGACTATTAGATTATTTAGCTCCAAAGTTTGAAAAAGATACAGGAATAACTTTAAAATGGATTGCAACTGGAACGGGTAAGGCTCTTAAAATGGGTAGAAACTGTGATGTTGATATTTTACTTGTACATGCTCCGGAGTCAGAGAAAAAATTTATACGTAATGGTTTTGGAAAAAACAGAAAACAAGTAATGTATAACGATTTTGTAATAATAGGACCTAAAAAAGATCCTGCTTTTGTTCATGGAATGTCTCCTTATGATGCTTTACAAAAAATAAGAAAACAAACTTTTAAGTTTTTTAGTAGAGGGGATAACTCTGGTACAAATAAAAAAGAAATTTCTTTGTGGAAAAATATAGATCTTGATAATAAAGAGTCATCTTTTTGGTATATACAAACAGGTCAAGGAATGTTAAGAACTATAAATATGGCTTCTCAAAAAGATGGTTATACAATAACAGACAGAGGTACATGGATTAAATATATGTCTCAAAAAGTTGAACATAATAATATGAAAGTTGTAGTAGAAGGTGATGAAACATTATTTAATCAATATTCAGTTCTTTCTATTAACAAAGATAAATGTTCAAATGTAAAGCCACAATTATCTAATAAATTTACTAATTGGATTTTATCTACTGATATACAAAGTTTGATTGCTGACTTTAGGTTGCTTGGGCAAGCATTATTTATACCTAATGCAAATAAATAATAAGAAATTTTAATCAAGGTTAGTTAAGAGAATGAATCTATTCACAGATGGTTTTAATGAAGCATTAAACTTACTAGTATCAGGTAATGAGAGTGTATACTCGGCAATTACTACAACGGTAATAGTATCTTCATGGTCATTACTTATTAGTTTACTTATAGGACTTCCTCTTGGGTTTTTACTTGGTTATTATAATTTTTTTGGAAAATCTATAGTAAGAACAATAGTAGATACATTTTTAGCTTTGCCAACTGTAGTAATAGGTTTAATCGCATATACAATGCTTTCTCAAGCTGGACCATTTGGAGAATATAATTTATTATTTACTCAACAAGCAATAATAATTGGTCAAATTGTTTTAGGTTTACCTATTATTATTGCACTTACAGCTACACAAGTTGAGTCTGTTGATAAAAGACTTTATACATCTTTAAAAGGTTTAGGTGCCCATCCACATCAAATATTAGTTGAAACATTAATTGAAGCTAGATTTGGAATTATGACTGCTGCTATGACGGCATATGGAAGAATTATTACAGAAATAGGTATTTCTATGATGGTTGGAGGGAATATTAAATATCATACAAGAACAGTTACAACAGCAATTGCTCTTGAAACAGGAAAAGGTGAGTTTGTAACTGGAATAGCACTAGGATTAGTACTATTTTGCGTTGCATTAATAGTAAATATTGCTTTATCTGTATTAAAAAGGAAATGGACACAATGAGTAAATTATATGAATTAAATAACATACAGCAACATTATGATGGAAGAAAAGTTTTAAATATAAATAACTTAACATTAGATTCAAATCAAATAGTAGGTTTTTTTGGACCTAATGGAAGTGGTAAATCAACTCTATTTTCATTATTATCTTTTGTATCTAAACCAAGTTCAGGAGAAATAGAATTCAACGGTATTCATAATAATAAAATTGACTTAGAAACAAGACAGAGTATTGTTATGGTTCCTCAAAATCCTTATCTTTTAAAACGTACAGTTTTTGATAATGTTGCATATGGATTAAAATTAAGAAAACAATTAATTAATTTAAAAGAAAAGGTTTATGAAGCACTAAACATTGTGGGACTAGATATATCTTTTGCAAAAAGAAAATGGAGTCAACTATCTGGAGGAGAGGCTCAAAGAGTTGCTCTAGCTGCAAGATTAATATTAAAACCAAAAGTTCTTATTCTTGATGAACCAACATCAGGTATTGATACAAATTCAGCTCAACTTATAAAAGAGGCAATATTATCAGCAAAACAAAAATGGAATACAACTATATTTATTTCAAGTCATGATCATAATTGGCTTAATCATATTTGCGATAAAAAAGTAGCTCTTTTCCAAGGTAATTTAGTAGAAAGTGGAAGCGTGAACCTTCTATTCGCACCTTGGGAAAAAGATGAAAATGGAAATTTAATTAAGTTCTTTATTGATGGACAAAGTTTAGTTATACCAAATAGTTTTGAGAATAAAAGAGATTCTGTTTTAGTTATTGATTCTGATGATATAACAATCTGTAAAGAAAATTGTAAAAGAATGATAAATAATACAACATTAATTGGTAGAATAACATCAATTTTACAACAAGATAGTAATGAGTATTTATTGCTTGAATTTAGTATTGGTGGAATTAGTTTTAATTGTAGACTTACAAGAGAAGTTATGCAAAAGCAGAGCTTTTTACCTGGTGACAATGTATATGTAAATATAAATTTAGAAAAAGTATGTTGGATTTAACTGTAAGTATTTTTAATAAGTTATAATTGTAAGAATATAAAAGCTAGATATATTATCTAACTTTTTATATTTGTTTGTAGACTATTCAGATAATAAATCTCTATAAAATTGAGAATAATTAGTATTCTTTTCATCTCTTGCTTTCATAGCAGGTCTTGGATGTTCATTTAATTGTCCAGTTAGCATATACGGAATACTGTATCCCCAGTCTAGTTCTTTTTCTAAAGGTACAATATATTCTTCAATAAATTTAAGTACTGGCATTAGTTTATATTTTGGGTTTTTAAGAAATCCAATTAATAATTCCATTGGACAATTTCCTGCACCTCTACCTAATCCTGAAATTGTAACATCTAAGAAACTAGTTCCATACATCATTGATTCTATTGTATTTGCGTAAGCCATTTGAATATTATTATGAGTATGTATTCCTACTTTTTTTCCTACAGATTTTGCAACTTTTAAATATTTCTCAGTTAGTTTATTAATTTGTTCTGGATAGAATGAACCAAAACTATCTGCAATATAAATTACATCTACACTTGATTTACTAACTGCATCAAGTACTTCATCTAATTCATCATCAAAAGATTTTGATATTGCCATAATATTTACTGTTGTTTCATAACCTTTAGAATGAGCTTCTTCAATAAGTTCTATTGCTGCAGGTATTTGATGAATATATGTTGCTATCCTAATCATATCTACAACACTTTCACTTTTTGGAAGAAGCTCTTCTTTTACAGTTCTTCCTATATCTGACATAACTGCAATTTTCATATTTGTATTGTTATCCCCAACAATTCTTCTAATATCTTCTTCTTTACAGAAGTTCCATGCTCCAAATTCTTCTTCACTCATAATAGTAGGTGAATTATTTTTTCCTATTTCCATATAATCAACACCTGCTTCAACACAAGTATTATAATGAGCTTTTACAAACTCATCTGTAAATTTAAAATTGTTAACTAAACCGCCATCTCTAATAGTACAGTCAAATACTTTTATATCTTCTCTAACTGTTAGTATAGAACCCTCTTTTTCAATCATAATTATCCCTGTTTTTTAATAATTCAAATTAGCATATTCAAATTAGTATATTTAATAATATTATAATATCTAAATAGCTCTCAAACCATCTTTAAGAAGAAACTTTATTATTAAATATGAATAATATTTGTAAAGTATTTGTTTCTAAAATTATGTTATTATAATTTAAAGAAATTAAATAATTTTATTTGGATGGATATGAAAAAAATATATTTACTACCTGGAATAATGTGTAATCAGACTTTATGGAAAAAAATGTATTTATATTTTGACGATAATTACGAATTAATACATTTAGAAATACCATTAAAAAAAAATTTAGATGAGATTGTAAGCACTTTAAATAGGGAGATTAAAGATGACAAGATAAATTTACTAGGATTTTCCTTAGGAGGTTATATAGCTTCTTTGTTTGCAGTTAAGTACCCAAATAAAATAAACAAATTATTTATTGTAGCTTGTAGTTTATGTGAATTTTCAAATGAAGAAATAATTAAAAGAAAAAATGCAATAGCTTTTACAAAAAAATTTGGGTTTAAAGGTTTAAGTAGAAAAAAAATTATTTCTTTATTAGAAAAAGAGAATCAAAATGATAACTATTTAATAGAATTAATACAAAAAATGTACATAGATTTAGGAGAAGATGTTTTTTTATCTCAGTTTTTTTCTACATTAAATAGACCGGATTTATTAAATAAATTGCTATGTTTAAATAAAAGAGTTACTTTTTTATATAGTATAAATGATGGTTTAGTAAATATAAATTGGCTAAATAAATTAGAAAGCTTATCTTCAAATTATAAATTTATAAAAATTAATGGTTCCAGTCATATGCTACCTTTGGAAAAACCAAAAGAATTGTCAACGGAAATAAAAAATTGGATAAATTAAATTTTTTTGAGTAGGGAAAAGTGATATTTCTAATAATTATTAATATTTTATAAAAATTAAATAAAAAAAAAGCTAGCCAATTTGGCTAGCTTTTAAATAATTGAATTATAATTTATATTATAAAGCAGTTACGTTCTCAGCTTGAGGACCTTTTTGACCTTCACCAATTTGGAAAGTAACTTTTTGACCTTCTTCTAATGAAACTCTTCCGTAACCTGTGTTATTAACTTGTCTGTAATGTACGAATACATCTTTTCCACCATCTGCTTGTTCTATAAAACCGAAACCTTTTTCACTGTTGAACCATTTTACTGTTCCATTAATTAAATCTGCCATGTTTTGCCTTTGTTTGTTGTAGTATACTTTATTGCTAAAGTAGTCGAAAATATAAAGTGAGTATTCTTCATGTAGATTGTTTAAATGTAAATAGAAACAGATCAAAGATGATACTCGAACTCATCTTTCAGGGAACATAGTAACTAAGGTAGACTTAAACTTAGCTTAGTTTGAAGATATAATGATACAAATAAAGTATTTTTTTTATTTATTTCTAAAGTTAATTTATATTTTGTTATTAAAGTTAATTTATATTTTGTTATTATACGATTTTAAATAATAAAATAAATATTAAAAAAGGGTTTTTTTGAAAAAATTATTAGTTGTAGACAATTCAAAATTAATTATAAATTTTATTAAAGATTCATTTTATCAAAACCACGAATTTACTTTGTATAGTGCAAGAAATTTTGAAGAAAGTAAAACTTTAATTGAAGAACACAATTTTTTTGCTGCTTTAACGAATTTTGTTTTATCAGATGCACTAAATGGTGAACTTTTAAAGTTGTTAAAACATAATAATATTCCTACAGTTGTTATAACAGCTAAAATTGATAATTCAGTACTTAATATTATGAGAAGTGTTAATGTTGTAGATTATATTTCAAAAAATTCAATGATTGAGTTAGAATCTGCTTGTAAATTAGTTAAATTACTTACTTTTATTCAAAATATAGAAGTTTTAGTTGTTGATGATTCACCTGTCGTTGTTGAAAAAATCAAATATTCTTTAGAAAGCTTATTACTAAAAGTACATAAAGCTAAAAATGGAATTGAAGCACTTTCTGTATTAGAGGAAAAACCAAAGATAGCTTTAATAGTGACTGATCATAATATGGATAAGATGAATGGCTTAGATTTAATAAAATCAATTAGAAAAAGTCAATTACATTCAAGTATTCCAATTTTAATAATGACAACTTCAAATAATAATGACTTAAAGATACAATTCTTTAAAAATGGTGCAACAGATTTTTTATTAAAACCTGTATTAGAAGAAGAATTAAAATCAAAAATAATTAATATATTTTCAGATATTAAACAAATGGATGACATTGAAAATTTTACAAAAGTATTAGATGATCATGTTATCAGTTCTAGATGTGATGAACATGGTATTATTACTCATGTTTCGAAAGCATTTTGTAATATAACAGGATATAGTAAAAATGAATTAATAGGTAAATCTCATACTATCTTTAGACATCCTGATATGGACACTTCAATATTTCAAGATTTATGGAATACTATTAAAAGCGGAAATACTTGGAAATATGAAATGAAAAATTTAAAAAAAGATGGTACAACTTTATGGTTAAATACAATTATCCAACCAAACCTTGATAGAAATAATAACATTACTAGTTTTACTGCTATAAGAGAGGATATTACTGATAAAAAAAGAATATATGAATTATCTATTACTGATAGTTTGACTTCTTTATACAATAGAAGGCATTTTAATGAACTTGCTCCTTCATTAATAGAAAATACATTAAGAGATAATAATATATTTTCATTTGTAATTTTAGATATTGATAATTTTAAAAAATACAATGATAATTACGGACATCAAGAAGGTGATAATGTTTTAATAGAAGTCTCTAATTCTCTTAAAAAATCTTTTCAAAGAAGTTCTGATATTGTATTTAGATTAGGTGGAGAGGAGTTTGGAGTTTTAATTAAATCCAAAAGTGAAGAAGATACTATAAAAATAGTTGAAAAAGCTAGGGATAATATTGAATCTTTAAATATTGAACATAAATTAAATACTCCAAAAAAAGTTATAACAGCTTCTTTTGGTTTAAGTATTATTAAAATGAAAAAATCTAAAGTTGATCTTGATTATATTTACAAAAAAACAGATGATGCTCTTTATGAAGCAAAAGATACTGGACGAAATAAGATTTCAATAGTATATATATAAATTCATATTTTTAAAATTTTCAAATAGCAATATTTGGATTGTTAGATTTTCCTTCTTTTGATATAATTTTTCAAAAGTTAGGAGAAGAAGATGAGTTATATAACAAACGCAAATTTAGAGCAAACAGATAAAGAGATATTTGATTTAGTAGAAGAAGAGCTAGAGAGACAAACAGATCATTTAGAGATGATAGCAAGTGAAAACTTTACATCACCAGC
>JAAETO010000222.1 GCA_024228275.1 Arcobacter sp. | reverse complement strand
TTTCGTTTATGCAATAGAAATCTATGATTTCGTAATTGCATCGAAAGCTCTGACTAGCTGGTGTATAAAAAAAGATATTTTTAGAAGCAATAGAAATCTATGATTTCGTAATTGCATCGAAAGCTCTGACTAGCTGGTATATAAAAAAAGGTCGATTTCCTTCGACCTTTTTTTTTGCAAAAAAATAGTTAAAATAAATTTTGGTAAAAAAATATTTACCATAAGTAACATGAAAAAATAAAAATCTTTTTTATAAAATATAAATAGTTTAATTAAGACTAAAATTATCCTATTTGATTTATAATACAAAAAATTTATTTTATATAAGGAAAAATAATATGGCAACTATAGCTAATATTAAAGAAGAATTAGAAAAAGTTCTATATCCTGGCTTTAAAAAGTCTATTGTAGAATTTGGTTTTGTTAAAGATGTAAAAATTGTAGATGATTCAAGCTGTGTAATATATTTAGATATCACTTCAAGTGCTCCTGAAGTAGCTCAACAACTAAATATAGATATTTCTACTACTTTAGCAAAAATTGGCTTTTCAAATGTAAATGTAGATCTTAAAAAGCCAGAAGAAGCTAAGCAACAAAGTAATAGTGTAAGTGGTAGTAATATAGCTCCACAAATTAAGAATTTTGTAATGGTAAGTTCTGGAAAAGGTGGAGTTGGAAAATCAACTACTACTGTTAATTTAGCAATAGCTGCTGCAATGCAAGGTAAAAAAGTTGGTATTTTAGATGCTGATATCTATGGTCCTAATATTCCTAGAATGATGGGTTTACAAGGCCAAGATGTTGAAGTAGTTGGAAATAAAGCTAAACCTTTTAATGCCTATGGTGTTGATGTAATGTCTATGGGATCTTTAATGGAAGAGGGACAAGCATTAATATGGAGAGGTTCAATGGTTATGAAAGCTATTCAACAACTTCTAAGAGATATTTTATGGGAAGAATTAGATGTCTTATTTATTGATATGCCTCCTGGAACTGGTGATGCTCAGTTGACATTAGCTCAAAGTGTTCCTGTTACATGTGGTATTAATGTTACTACTCCTCAACATGTTGCTTTAGATGATTCTAGAAGATCTTTAGAAATGTTTGATAAGTTACATATTCCAATTGGTGGAATTATTGAAAATATGAGTGGATTTATTTGTCCTTCATGTAACGAAGAATCTGATATCTTTGGGATGGGAACGTGTGAAGATTTAGCTGATCAATATAATACGAAAGTATTAGGTAACTTACCAATTGAACCAGCTATTAGATTAGGTGGAGATAATGGTAAACCAATTGTTTATTGTGAACCTGAATCAGTATCTGCAAAAAGATATATGCAAGCAGCTGCAAAACTGTTATCTTTTGTAGATGAACATAGTGAGAAAGCAGAAAATGCTTCTATTCAACCAACTACTCCCCCTGGGAAAAGTGCTTGTTCTTCTCACTAGACTGTAGTTACAGTAACAAATATTTAGAGAATAACTAAAATAAATAAAAAGGCAGAAGATTCACTCTTCTGCCTTTTTTAATGTATTAAGTTGTATATTACTCTTATCTAGAGTTTTTTTCTTCAATTCCTGATAATCCAAATCTTCTTGCTAATTCTTGTTTTACTCTATCTGGATTTATATTTTTACTAGCCATTGCTACAAGCATATGATAAACAATATCAGCCGCTTCATATATTATTTCTTCTGTATCATTATCTTTAATAGCAAAGGTAAATTCTCCAGCTTCTTCAACAATCTTTTTAAGCATAGAATTTTCTTTACCTTGCAAAAGCTTTGCAGTATATGATTTTGATGGATCATCATTTTTTCTTGATTCTATTACATGATATAAGTTATCTATCACACCATATTTAGCTGTAGTATTTATTTCAACATCAATTTTGGAATCACCACTTTCTAAATCAGTAAAGAAACAAGATTTTCTTCCTGTATGACAAGCAACTCCAATTTGTTCTACTTTTAGTAAAATTGTATCATTGTCACAATCAAGCATGATATTTTTGACATTTTGAAGATGACCAGAACTTTCACCTTTTTTCCATATTCTTTGTTTTGTTCTAGAAAAGTAGTGGGCCTGTTTTGTTTTTAGTGTTAAGTTTAAAGCTTCTTCGTCCATATATGCAAGCATTAAAACTTCATTTGAAGATGAATCTTGGGTAATAACTGGAATTAATCCATTTACCTTTTCCCAATCAATTTTTTCTATACTCATTTAGAAAGTCCTATATTTTAAAGTAAAAAAAAGGGCTTTTAGCCCTTTTTATTTGTTTATCAAATTTATTGATTAATCGAAGCGTCTCTAGTCTTATTTTTTGTATCAACCCAAATATTTGGAGTTGATCCACCAGGAGTTAAGAATATTTTAGCATCTTT
>JAAETO010000221.1 GCA_024228275.1 Arcobacter sp. | reverse complement strand
TGAGTTGCAAAACTATGACGTAATGTGTGGACGGTTGCTTTCTTTTTAATTCCAGTTTTTTTTATTGCAGCCTTAAAAATACTTTGTACACTTTGGGAACTATACTTCCCTCCATTTTGTCCTTCAATAATAAATTCTTCGGGTTTGTAAACTTTGTAATATTCTCTTAACAATTTTAGTACATTTTCTGAAAGCATAATATATCTGTCCTTCTTCCCTTTCCCTTGGCACACGTGTATCTTCATTGATTCGGAATCTATATCTCCAATTTTTAGATTAAGCATTTCTCCAAGGCGTAAACCGCTAGAATAAATTAGGAACAAAATTGTTTTATGTTTTAGATTTTTTGTTACTTGTAATATTTTAGAAATTTCTTTTGCAGATAAAACTGATAGTAATGTATTTGGCTTTTTAAGTTTAATAAAAAAAGGCTTTCTGGTATTGGTTTATGTAGTACCTTTATATAAAGATAACGGATGGAAGCTATAACTTGCTTCATTGCAGAAAGTGAATATTTTTTTTATCTTTACAATAGTAAAGATAATTCTGAATTTCTTTTTCAGTAATTTGATCTATTTCCAATTTTGAAATATATTCAAGAAATAATT
>JAAETO010000220.1 GCA_024228275.1 Arcobacter sp. | reverse complement strand
CAAAAAAATCTTCGGGCGGTATAAAATACCACATAAAGTTTGAAGCAGCAAGTACTGATAAAATAGACCAAATTAATATAGCAATTATTCTTTTAATAGAATTTTTTGGTATTGACCAATCGGGTTCTTTGCTTTTGTTTCTAATTCTTCTAAGCTTTAAAACTTTACTTTCAATAAAATCTCTATATACTACTCTAAATATTGTTTGAGGACAAACCCACCCACACCAAGCTCTACCTCCTACGGAAGTTGCAGCAAAAATACCAAGAAATAAAAGCATTAATAAAAAAGGCATCATATATAATTCTTGCATATCAAAAGCTACACCTAATAAATGAAACTGTTTTTTATCAAATGATAGTAACAGAAGATGATTTCCATCGATTCTTATAAAAGGAATTAATAGAGATAAAGTTGTAGCAATAAAGTAAGTGTAATACCTTGTAATTCTATAGTTAGGTTCTTTTGATTTTTTATTCATATTTGTTCCTATATATCAAAAAGCTAATAATTAAGCTTACAATATTACGTATTTTACAGAATACTTGAAGTTGTTGTAAATGATCTAAATCAATTTTATTAGTAAATGATAATAGTGTTTTAATATAAATTTATTTTATAATAGAAATTTATATATAAAAATTTGGTTAAAATCGTCATATTTATTAAAAAGTATCAAACTTACTGTTTTTTATAACTTTTAGTAATGATACTTTTAAATATTTGACATTTATTAATTGCTTTTTTTAGTTTTTAAATTTATATACATATGTATAATATCAATTGCGGATGGAGTTATTCCAGATATTTCACTTGCATTATATAATGTTGGGGGATTAAATTTCTCTAATTTTTCTATTACCTCATTTGATAATCCTGGAATTCCTTGAAAATTAAAATTTTCAGGTATTTTCATTTGAAGCATTTTTTTCATTTTATCTATTTGTTTTTGTTGTTTAGAAATATATCTATAATATTTAGCTTCAACAATAATTTGTTCTTTTAAGTAGTCATCAGTAAGTGCTAAACTAGGAACTAATTTATCAAGTTTCTCTTTTGTTACTGTATTTCTACCAATAATATCAATTAAAAGAACTCTATCTTTTATTTTATCTTCACCTATTGATTCAAGAAGTTCTAGATTCTCTTTTTTTGAAGTAAACCATTCTTTTGACATAAATTCAACGGCATTTTCTAAAGTTTTTCTTTTATATTCTACTTTTTTTAATGTTTCATCATCAATTAGCCCTAAGTCATGACCATATTTTGATAATCTTAAATCTGCATTCTCTTCTCTTAAAAGTAATCTATATTCTGCTCTACTTGTAAACATTCTATACGGTTCAGTAGTACCTTTTGTAACTAAATCATCTATTAAAACAGCAATATATCCTTCGTCACGTCTAAGTATAAAAGGATCTTTCCCCTCAATTGCTAAAGCAGCATTTATTCCTGCCATTAGTCCTTGAGCAGCAGCTTCTTCATATCCTGTTGTTGCATTTATTTGTCCTGCATGATAAAGATTTTTAATCTTTTTAGTTTCAAGAGTATGCTTTAGTTCAGTAGGATCTACATAATCATATTCAATAGCATATCCGTATCTAATTATCTTAGCATTTTCTAAGCCCTTAATTGAGTGTATCATCTGCTTTTGCACATCAATTGGCATAGATGTTGATAGACCATTAATATAGTATTCTGTACACATTTTTGTCTGAGGCTCTAAAAATAATTGATGTCTTTCTCTTTCTTCAAATCTATTTACTTTATCTTCTATACTTGGACAATATCTAGGTCCAGAACCTTGTATTTGTCCAGTAAAAAGTGGAGCTCTATTAAAGTTAGAACTTATAGTATCGTGAGTTCCTAAATTTGTATATGTTATGAAACATGGAAATTGTTTTGGATTAAAACTTGTCTTATCAGTTTTAAATGAAAAGGGAGTTGGTTTTTCATCTCCTCCATGTTCTTCCATCTTATCAAAGTTCATAGAATTTGCATCAATTCTTGCAGGTGTTCCTGTTTTAAGTCTTCCTACATTTAATCCAAACTCTTTTAATTGTGTTGAAAGAGTTGAAGATGGAAGTTCCCAAGCCCTACCTGCTTCATAAGTATTTTCGCCAATATGGATAAGTCCTTTCATAAAAGTACCAGTTGTAAGTATTACTTTTTTAGCTTCAAATCTTTCACCTAATCTTGTAATAACTCCTGAAACTTCATCTTTATTTTTTACTAAAAGTGAAGATACTTCATCTTGGTATACTTCTAAATTAGTAGTATTATGACAAACTTCTCTCATATACTCTCTGTATTTATCCATATCTATTTGAGCACGACTACCTTGTACGGCAGCTCCTTTACTAGCATTTAATATTCTAAATTGAATTCCTGTAGCATCTGTACAAAGTCCCATTTCCCCACCAAGAGCATCAAGCTCTCTTACTAGATGACCTTTAGCAAGTCCTCCAATTGCTGGGTTACACGAAGCTGCACCTATTTGTTCAACTAACATTGTGATTAGTAAGGTTTTTTTACCCATTCTTGCAGCACTTAAAGAGGCCTCGATTCCGGCATGCCCTCCGCCTACAACAATAATATCATAACTCATGTTTTTCCTATATCTAAACGAAACTTTTATGTTCGTTTTTAATTTCTATATTGAAAAGTGTTTTAATTTGATTGACGAAAAATAAAGAATAAAAATTAGCTTCTCAATAATTTTTTGGTATTATACCAAATATTTTGAATTTTACAAAAAAATTCTAAAGGATAATAGTGTTTACAGGATTAATTCGTGAAATGGCAGAAGTTTTAAGTTTAAAAAATGGTTTTTTAACATTAAAAGCAAAATATTCTCCAAAAGTTGGCGATTCTATTGCTATTAATGGAGCGTGCCTTACGGTTGTTAGATTTACTAGTGACACTTTTACAGTAGAACTCTCACCTGAATCACAAAAAGTTTTAGCAATAGAAAATTATCGTTCAAAAGTACATATAGAACCTGCTATGATGATGGGTGATAGGTTTGAAGGTCATATTGTTCAAGGTCATGTTGATTGTTTAGGTACAGTAAGTTCTATTAAAAAAAATGGTAATTCTACTGATTTTTATATATCATTACCAAATAAATATTCAAAATATATTATTCCTAAAGGAAGTATCACTATTGATGGAGTGTCTTTAACTGTAAATGAGGTTAATAAAGACTCTTTTAGGCTTACCATAATTCCTCATACTATTGAAAATACACTTTTTAAAAGATATAAAGTAGGAACAAAAGTTAATTTAGAAACTGATATGTTTGCAAGATATGTTTATAATATGTTTAAAAAGGATGATAGCTCAAGTTTATCTTGGTCTGATGTTGATAATATAATGGCTAGATATTAGTTTTTTTCTATAGACTTTTTATTGTCATTTTTAGTTTTTAAAGTTTTTTTATATATAAAAAAAGAACTTTGTTTTAAAACTTGGGCATAAGGTTCTATTATTGCATCTTGAATATCTTGCTTTTTTTGAATAGATATTACTTTACCAACTTTTAAACCTTCAAAAAAAATATTATCCATTCCTGAAGTAATAACTTCATCTCCTATTTTTATATCAAACCATATAGGAATAAATTTTGCTACTAAATGTTGTTTGTCTTTTGAAGCATGAATAATACCTGGAGCTTTTTTATCACCTATAAAAATTGCATAGTTGGATTTTTCATTTCCATTTAATAAAGCTTTTGCTTTGCCATCTTGATTAACTACTATACCAGCTGCATACTCTTTAGAAATAACTCCTAATATTGAGTTGTCTTTTTTTTCAAAATCTAACCATACTTTTGTGAAGTCATCAAAATTTACATATGATAATACACGTGTAAATTTAATATCTTCTGTTATTGAATCTGGCATATTAATTTTAGGGAATAATAAGTTTAATCTATTTTTTACATTGATGTATTTTAATTTATAGCTTTTTAGTTCATCATTTTCTTTTCTCAGAGTTTCAATTTGACTTATGTGATTAAAATATTTTTTAGTATTTTCTTGAATTGAAACACTAGTTTCTATGTATACGTCTTTAATGTTATTAAAGACGTTAAATTTATTTACAATTAGTAGGTCAATTTTAAATAAATAACCTAAACTAATTGAAATAAAAATAAGTAATAGTAGAAATTTACTCATTAGTTATTAATTTTAAAAGTGATTCCTGATCTAATACATTACTTGTTCCGTAAGCAACTGCTAATAAAGGCTCATCTGCAACACGTACTGGAAGTTTAATAATATCTGCAAGGTACTTATCTAAACCACGAATAAGTGCACCTCCTCCAGTTAGTATTACTCCATTATCAACAACATCTCCAGCTAAATCGGGCGGCATTTCTTCAAGAACAGATCTAACTGCTGATACAATTTCTCTAAGAGGTTCTTTTATAGCAGTTCTAACACCTTCACTACCAAGTTCAATAGTTGATAGTAAGCCAGAGTTATCTCTCCCTTTAACTTTTATTTTTAGTTCTGCATCTTGTTTAATTGCAGTACCTATTTCAATTTTAATATTTTCAGCTGTTCTTTCACCAATATATAAATTATAGTTTTGTCTTACATAATCAATAATAGCTTTATCGAATCTATCACCAGCAACTTTAATTGATTTAGAAAGTACTAATCCTCCCAGCGATGTAACACCAATCTCAGTTGTACCTCCACCAATATCAACAACAACATACCCAGAAGGGTCTGATACAGGAATTCCTGCACCAATTGCAGCAGCCATTGGCTCTTCTACAAGAAATACTTCTCTAGCTCCTGCACTTAATGCAGATTCTTTTACAGCTTTTCTTTCAACTTGAGTAATACCGTATGGAATACAAATAATAATTCTAGGTCTAATAAATGTTTTTCTAGCATGAGCTTTTTCAATGAAATATCTTATCATTCGTTCAGTCATTTCAAAATCAGCAATAACACCATCTTTCATAGGACGTACAGCAGTGATATTTAAAGGAGTTTTACCAATCATCTGTTTAGCTTCTTGTCCAACAGCTAAAATTTTATCTTTT
>JAAETO010000219.1 GCA_024228275.1 Arcobacter sp. | reverse complement strand
TATCCATTTATTTCCTATTAAAACTTCTACATTAGCTTCTTCTGTAGCTTTTTTATCACAAGTACCAGTTTCATATAAGCGTTCTAGAATTTTTTCTTCGTTGTAGTAGGGGTTAAAATACTTTGGATTATATGGGATATAAGTATAATAATTTTGACCAAATATTTTGTTCTCATCCAATTGAGTATCACGAGACCAAGCTGGATTAAGATAATCTATATTGTAAAAATATGTATAGAAAAATACAACTTTTTGTTTTTCAATTAAACCAGAAGATTTAATTAAAACAACAGCATATAAATAATTATTTTTATCATAACATAAAGTTCCTATATTACTAACATCATATTTTTCAATCACCCAACCAAATTTGTCATCACTATAAACATTAATATTATTAAAATTTATTCTTGTATTAAATGAAATTTCTCCATCATCAATTACTTGTTTTTCAATAGAAACATCAATGTTCCCATCTCTTGTTTTAAAATTTATTGGAGTTCTATCTTCTTTACTATTATCAATCATTTTATATTTATTAGCTATTTTACGAAACTCTTCAGGTGTAACAGCATATAAAATAGAGCTAGTTATTAAAAATAACAAACATATTTTAAATATTTTCATTTTAATTTTCTCCTATAATCCTAAATGATTTTTAAGTGCATTAAATTTAGTGATTCTATCTGCATAACCTTTTGATTGTTTAAGATACAAATTATGTGTAAAATATAAATAATGAACCTTTTGAGTTATACTTAAATACCAACCATTAACAGATGCCCCTACAGCATTAACAATACCTTCACTTGTTCCTAAGTCTGCAAGAGTATTTATATTCTTGTATTTTTCTGTTTTCCCCTGCGTTGTCCAATACCAACAAGCAGATTCAACTGCATACTCTATATTAGTCTTAACTAAACTAGGGTTATTTATAAAATCTTGTATATCATCTGGATTTTTAGTATTATGTGAGGAGTTATAACTTGTATAGTTAGTTCTTCCTGTAAGCTGAATAAGTCCTCTCCCTCTAAAATTATATCCATCATTTGTCCCTGTAACATTTCCATTTCTAGAACCATATACACTATTAAATAAATCTGGTTGTTTTAAATATCCATTTGCAACAGGTATTGCATTGATTGCAGTTGCCCTTGTAGTCCATGTTTTAAGAGCATTATTTAAAGAAAAATTTGTTCCCTCTCCAAAACTTGAAAAACATGTACTTTCATGTGCACATTGTGAAAGGAAATGTGCAACTCTTAGGCAAGTATTTATCTCATATTGAGGACAATATTTATTTAATGCATCAATTAAAAGTTGATTATTACTTGCACTTTTACAACCCATTGCACTTAACATCTCTTTAGTTATTAAACATCCACTCTTCTCAAACTCCCCAACTAACCCAATAGGATTAATATGATAAACTTCATCACTCTTAGGGAAATCAGGAATATTCTTACACTCAGTGAAAAATGACAAATTTTCTATTCTTTCTTTTTGTTTCTTATAGTGATCATCTATTTCACATGAATTTTTTAAC
>JAAETO010000218.1 GCA_024228275.1 Arcobacter sp. | reverse complement strand
TCCTATTCGTGAGTCTGTTCCCATACCAGCTCTTACTTTGTCAACATCAGCTCCCACCTTTTCACAGAAATTAGCAATTTCATTCATAAAGGTTATTTTTGTAGCTAGAAAAGAGTTGGCTGCATATTTTGTTAATTCTGCAGATTTTTCATCCATTAAAATTATTGGGTTTCCAGATCGCACAAAAGGTTTGTACAATTTCTGCATAAGCTTCGATGCTCTTTCTGAACTGGATCCAATTACAATTCTTTCGGGCTTTAAGAAATCATCAATGGCAAAGCCTTCTCTTAAAAATTCCGGATTTGACACCACATCAAATTCAACATTGGTGTTTTTAAGTATTGTTTCTCTAACTTTATCTGCTGTTCCAACTGGAACTGTACTCTTATCTACGATAACTTTGTAATCGGTAATCTGTTTTCCAATTTCTTCAGCCACTCCTAAAACATATGATAAATCTGCAGAACCATCTTCATCTTCAGGTGTTGGTAATGCTAAAAATATTATATCACCATGTTGTAAGCCATCTGTTAAAGATGTAGAAAAGTTTAGTCTTCCAGCTCGTATGTTTCTTTCAAATAGTACGTCTAGATGTGGTTCGTAGATTGGGACTTCACCAGATTGCATTTTTTTTACTTTATTTTCATCTATATCTACACAAAGTACTTCATTTCCAGTTTCTGCTAAACAAGTTCCTGTTACTAATCCAACATAACCTGTTCCTATTACTGAAATTTTCATTATAAATCGTTTTTCGAATAAAAGCGCCATTTTTTTATTATACCATCAACTCCTGTTGAACAAAAAAACTCGCTATTAAGCTTAATTATCTTTAATATACTCCTTTTATGCACTTTTTTTTGACTCTCAATCTTCATCAGTTCTTTATTGACAATAATAACTTCTCCGTTCCAATTTCCGCATATTAATCTGTTTTTGAAGTCAAAAATAGTAGACACAAAAGTATCACTTATTTTTAACTCAATTACATTATTTGTCAAACTTTCTAATCTTTTTACTTTTCCACCTAAAGTTGTATAAAACACTTTGTCTTCGTTAATTACAAGATCTGTAATTACTTCACTGTCTTTATAAACCAAAAGTTTTTCGTAAGAATCAATTTCGTATCTGTAAATTTCACCAGAGTCTGTAGCAAAAAATAATTTATTGCCGTCATGAGTAATTTTTCTAGATTGGGAATTTAGTTTAATTTCAATAAATTTAACAAATTTAGGCCTTTGGCTGTAATCAATAAATATTATTTTATTTGAAATTAAACTTAAAACAAAAAAATCTTTTTCGGGTACAACTATAGCGTCTAAAATTTTACCTCCATAGTTATAGTACACATGGCTAGGGTGATTTTTATTTTTTTCAAAAAATCTTACAGAAGACACATTGTCTACCAGTTCATTTGAGACCGTTATTATCACATTTTCATCTTTTAGGACACGTAACCCATAACCTCCAATAAAACGGTTGTTAATTGGCTTTAACTCATTATCTAGAGTATGTAAATTTCGTTTTTTTATATAAAATAGTGAGTAGTTATCGACTAAAACATCTCTAATTGTAAAATCAGCATAAACTAGATTTTCAATATCCTCTTGAGCAAAAGGAATAACAGTAAAAGCTAAAAAAAATATTAAAATACTAATTCTTCTCATGACTTAATTTAACCAAGTAATAATTATAAAAAAAAGTAAAGAAAACGATTCCATGATGTCTATTCAAAATGTTTTCAATGTAAAATACCATTAGCACAATTATAGAAAATCCTATAAACTCTTTATTAACCCTGTTTAATTTAAACATTAAAATAATTGGCATGATTGCCAATAATGAGAAAATCGCAACTCCAATAATTCCAAATCGCATTAAAAAAGACAAGTATTGGTTGTGCATATTTAAGTCTGAATCTAAAAAATAATATTTCCCATCTAGATAGTGCTGATAATTTAAAACATCTTTTTCAGGGTTTGTAAGCACTCCAAAAAAAATATTGTTTTTAATAACTTTTAACCCAGCTTCCCAAATTTGAATTCTAAAATCTAATGCCATTTCATAGCTAACACTTGCCTTATTATTAAAAAGATAAAATACGAATAAAAAAACACTTAATACCAAAAGGTGTTTAAATACTTTTTTTCTTGTAATCTCTGGGAGGAAATGCCATGCCAATAGTACAAAAAACAAAACTATTGAGACTTTACTATTAACTAAATAGATAATGCAGAAAGAAAAAATTATAAAACCAATTGAGAGAGATTTTTTGTAAATGTTAATTTCTTTACTTCTAATTAATTTTGAAAACAGAAAATTCACAAGAGTTAAAAGATAAATGCCTAAATAAGTGTGATGTAAATCCACGTTGTCAATAAAAGCATCTCTGCTTAAAACTCCGTTATGACAACTAAATATTGAAACAATAAAAGTATATGCTATTAAAAATATAACTCCGCATATAAAAGAATAAAAAGTTATTTTGTTAATTTTTTCACCTTCTAGAAGTATTGGTGTGACAATGAGCAATAGTAATTTGGAGAATTCTTTTTCGAAAAAGACAAATTCAATTGAAAAATTGTTTTGCACAAAAAGGTTTAGGCATATGTAGATGAAGAAAACAATACTAATTGTAAAAGAATATTTTAAAATTCCAACTGAAAACAGTTTTTGTTTAAAAAAGAATATTTGAATACTTTTCAAAAGTATAGAAACAACAATGCAATACGAACTTATATTAATTGATAATGGCAAAAAAAACATGGCCATTGCCAAAAAAAATATAGAAAAGTTTTTGCTTTTTAATTGATGCTTTATAATATCTATAATATCTGCAAACATACAAACTACTTTTTAGAAAAGTATTTTAGCTTAAATATTTCAATTAAAAAAAGTGGTGTTGAATAAAGGTATCTTTTTGTAAGTCTCCAAGCTGTAAAACTTCTGTACATCCATTCAAACTTTAAATCTATAATCCATTGAGGAGCTCTCTTTTTGGTCTCTGCAACAAAATCAAACACTGCTCCTATTGAGCATATGACCTTAGATTGTATTTTTTCTTTGTTTTGGTAAACCCATTTCTCTTGTTTAGGAGCAGTCATCCCAACAAACAAAATATCCGGTGAAAAAGAATTTACTTTATCAATCATTTTTTTATTATCATCATTTGAGAATTCCTCTTTAAAAGGTGGAGAGAAAAAACCAAAATTAACTTTAGGATATAATTTGCTTAATTTTGATTTCATTAAGTCTAATGTGTGTTGTGTCGCTCCTAAATAAAAGCACTTAAGCCCTTTATCATTAGCTACATCCAATAAATAATTATGAATATCTTCACCAGCAATTTTTTTTATTTTCATATTTTTAAGCTTGGCCACCATTAATACAATACCTTCTCCATCAGGCAATAATAAATCGCTTTTAACCAGAGCCTTTTGGAATTTTTCGTCATTTTTAGCAACTATATAAGAATGTGCATTTATAGTATTAATAATAGTTTTTTTATTGTCATCTATTAAAATGTTCTCAATATTTGAGGTATATATGTTATAGTCTTCAATTTGTACTGCCATGTATTTTGTAATTTCTGCATTGTGTTATTAGGACCACTTTCTCCTTACTTTATTTTCAAAATCCTTATAAAAATGCTTGAAAAATAAAGAGTTTACAACTTGATTCATAGTGTTTTTAGGAAGTTTAATTCTGTTTTTTATGTTATTATACGAATTTGCGTAAAATTTACTTTCTCCAATATTAGAATTTTCTAGAATGATAGAATCATTTCTATTTAAAAAGATTTTAATAGCTTCGGGAAATACATCATTTAAATCTTCCATTCTTAAAAGTAAACATTTATATCTGTCATTATTTACTATAACGTATTTTTTGGTGGTGTCGAACTTATTCTCAAATATATTAATTCCAAAATTACCTTTTATTTCAGTATTATACCACTCTTCTGCTTCTAAACAAATATTTGATGATAATTGGCTTTTTAAAAGGTCCTCAGCCCTATTTTCATCGATAATTAGCTGCTTGTCTTCAATTAAGTTTTTATAAAATTCTGTGTTTTGGAAAAAAGTAGAAATAGCTCTAGATATAGGTTCTCTAGTTATTGTTATTATATATAATTCTCCACTATATCTATTTAGTTTTTTTCTCAATATATTAGAGATTATCAAATGTAATGGTCTTGACCTTCGATCTGAAGTTAAATGTGTATTAACCGAATTCTCTATGCCTTTTTTGGATAAACAATGTATATGATAAACAGGATTGTTTATTTGGCTTATTAAGGTTTTATAAACGCTTGTTGAACCAACCTTACCTGGGGTTATAATTAATATTGGGGAGCTTTCTTTAAAGGACTTCAAGCCAATCTTTATTGAATATAAAAACTCAATTAAAGGGCTCATATGTCTAGCTATAAACCTTCTTGTCTTTACTTTTAGAATCATCATCAAATATGGTCTTTATTATGTTGCACAATGTGTTTTCAAAAGTGTCAACCGTATAATTTTCTTTAAACATTTTATGGCCATTTTCACCCATTTCCAATCTTAATGGTTGAGATTCAATTAAAGCTTCTAGCTTTTGAGCCAAATCTGTTGGATTGCCTTTTTCTACAATATATCCGTTTTTAGTATCTTCTACTATGTCTTCAATTCCTCCTTCGGATGTTGTTACTATTGGCAAGCTGTATTGTAAAGCTTCAATTAGTACTAAAGGGAAACATTCGTTAGGGTATTGTGTTGGAAAGGCAAAAATGTCTGCTCTTCTAAATACTGCATCCTTATCAATGCCATATTTTTTTCCTAAATATTTCACATGGTTATTTAGCCCTAACGCATTTACTTTATTCATGAATTGTTTGGTAGATATATCCCCTTCTCCACCTACAAAAATACATTTAAAATCAGCCCTTTTTTTTAAAAGCAATCTACAGGCTTCTAGTAGAGTATTAACGCCTTTTGATTGGATAAGATTAGATAAAAACAAAATTTCTACAGGTTGGTCTTTAGCATTTTGTTTTTTAGATTTTAATAAATTATGTTCTAGCTTCGGTATACCGTTTGGACAAACAAAAACGTTTTCATGACTAACATATTTCTTAACGTCAAAATACAACCTATCGGACAATAAAATAATTTTAGCGTTTTTTAAAATGTATTTATAAATAATATTATCTAAGTATCTATCCTGCCTGTTTATTATTCCTTTATTATGAAAATGGTAAACCATTTGAACTTTTCGCAACCTTAAAAAGAAGATAATTAATGCATCCTTATACAAACCAATACCATTAGAGGTTAAAGTCATATAAATTAGTTTAGGCTTGTAAGAAGAGTTGACACGAATACACTTTAAAAGTAAGACAAAAAAATAAGTGACTTTCCTTAAAGTGACTTTCTTTCGCTCTTTAAAAGCTTTAGTTACTCCTAAATGAATATATCTTATATTAAAAGTATTGTTTATTACTTGGCTTTCTTTTATGAATTTTCCAACCATAGAAGCACCATGTACTGGAGGTGGGTAATGAAGAATAAATAAAGTTTTTTGATTCATTTAAGATATTACTCTAATTTTTAATGTTTAGTTAAGCTGTTTTTTTGATAATTTTGCCCTACTAATAACAGGCTTTAAAAAATGAAAAACGGATCTAAAAGTAATATACGTAACTCCCTGAAATAGATTTAATCCAGCATTTAATCGTGCTCTGAAGCCTTCTTTAATGTTACTAATAAAAGACTGATTGGAACTTATTCCGCCCAATCTATAGTTAACATAAGGGTTCGGTATATAATGAAAGCTCTCTGGCTTTAATAAAAACAACCGCAATACAAATTCATAGTCGGAAAACACTCTAAAATTTACGTTATATTTATGCTCTTCATATATTTTTTTATGGAAGAACATTGACGGGTGATTATAGGTCATTGAGAAGTAAAGAAATCTAAATTTAGATGGTTTATACTTATATAATTCTCTATCGCCATTTATAGTAATATTATATCTGTCTCCATGAAAAATCAACTTGTCTTTATTTTCTTTATAAGCATCAACTACATATTTTACTGCATTTAATTCGTACCAATCGTCACTATTAATGATGCCAATTAATTCACCTTTCGCTAAATTAATTCCTTTATTCATCGCATCATACAAACCATTATCTGGTTCACTGATCCAATTAGATATTTGGCTTTCATTTTTCTTTATAATTTCTAAAGTGTTATCTGTTGAGCACCCATCTATAATTATGTATTCAATATTTCTATAGGTTTGGTTGGTGACACTATTTATAGTTTGCTGTAAATATTTACTGCCATTATAAACAACTGTTATTATACTTACTAAAGGATTAGGATTTTTCATTTTAAATCAAGTATTTTTTCTATTTCTTTATCAGTCATTAATCGGTTTCTTCTACTTAGTACAGTCCCTATACTAATCCATAATAAAATGAATGTTGGTGTAAAAGCAGGTCTAAAAGAAATTAAACTAATAATAGTTAATACTAACACAAATATCCCCAATCTTTTTACATAATTATTTTTTGACTTAAATAAAGCCAAATAAACGGCTTGAAGTTTTAAGGATATTGTGGAAATTAATAACACAAACCCTCCTTTTAATATCATTTGTAAATATCCCACTTCAATTGTAATTCTTATTGGGTGATCCAAAGTGTATCTATATTCGCCAGTATGTTCAAAATAGTAAGTTTGTTTAGCAAAAAGAGGACTGTAATAAGTTCCCAATGATCCACGCCCAAAAATCTCTTCAAATATATTAAAATCCTGGAAAAGCTCTGTAAATAAAAAGGTTCTAGAATCTGTATAATTAATTATTTTGGAAGCCAAAGCTGATAGATTTTCATATCCTATGGTAAAAACTGAAATAATTAATATAACAAATCCTATAATTATAAGTTTTAATAAATCTTTTCTTAAATTAAAGTGTTTAATTTTAATGATAAATAAGAAAAATACCGATAATCCAAAAAAAACATATTCAATTCTTTGTTCCGCTTCGAAGGTTACAAGAAAGTAGATTAAAAAAGTTAAATAAATTAAAAGGCGGTTTATTAGTTTAAACTTATATATTCCAAAAATAATTATGAAATTTATGGGTCTTAACAACCAGCTCCATTCTGTTTTTAATTTTCCAGATAAAGCAGCATGAGCAGGGAAAAAAGGCATCGCCAATATCATTAAGAAAAATATAAACCATATAAATTTAAAAACAGTTTTCCAGTTTTTAATATCTAAACCTATTATCAGAGTTATTGGGACAAGCCAAGCTAATCCCATATAAACGTTCCCGAAATTTGTAACTAGATCCTGAAGTTTAAACGAGATCCCTCGTAACATTACGATGACTCCCCATATTAATATAAAAGTAAACAATGTTCTCGAGGATTTAGGTATATCTTTTAACCAATTCCTTTTTACGTAGGCCAAAAACAGTACAAAAATAACCGATAACATTAGGAATAATGTAATGGCAATTTTTTGTACGTTAATTCCGTTTGGATCAAAAAGAAATAGCAGAAAAACATAAACAGCATTACTACAAAGACCATACTTTAAAATCTTATCGTAAGTTATGTACATCTTTGTTTTCAATATTCAGTTTAATAATATAGTTTACTCAAAAGTTGTTTTTCAAAAACTGTGGAAGATAAAAAGACCAAAAACCTATTTTTTTCTTAACCAGAATTACCAATACAACATTCCAAAAAACTGTTGAAATACATTTAGCAATAGCGGCTCCTGTATAACCATATTTTGGTATTAGCATAAAACAAAAAAGCAGATTTATTAAAACTGCTATAAAAATAACATTCTGATAAACTTTTTGATAACCAGTCATTTGTAATAAATATCCTACAGAGCCAGCCATGGAACTTACAAATTTAGTGATACATATAAAAAAAAGAACCCAATAGCCTTTTTCAAAGTCTTCTCCGTACAAACTTAACAATTCTTTACCAAAAACAATCATAACTAATAGTATTGGCGCTGAAGTAAAAAAGATCATTTTTGTTGATTTTTGGGTCACTTGTTTAAGTTGCTTATAATTATCTGTGGAATATGCTTCAGCAAATTTAGGTGTTGCGATTGAGTTTATTGCTAATAACGAAATACCTGTTATGTTTGCTAATTTTTCTGCAGAACCGTAAATGCCTACTCCAGCTTCAGAAATAAAATAAGCTAACAGTAGAGTATTTACCCATCCTAAAATCATTGCAAATGAACTCGAAAAGAGCATCGGGTATGATATTTTCAAAATCTTTAAGATTTT
>JAAETO010000217.1 GCA_024228275.1 Arcobacter sp. | reverse complement strand
CTAATTATTATACTATAGCATATTCATTTATTTAATAATAAATAAATAAATATTTGATTAATCAATTAAATTATTTATATTTTAATATCTAAATAAAAACCTATATATAGTAAAATAAACCAAAATTCTAAATTATTTATTTATTTTTTGTGATTAACATACTTTTAAATAATATTAGCATATACTAGTTATTATTTATAATATTCTATTAAAGGTTATAACATTTGAAATTAGAAGATATAATTTTATATTTTAAAAATACATATGAATTAAAAAATCAAGTTGCCTGTATACATAAAGAAGGTGACAACAATATAATACTATTTATTGATAAAAACCTTATAGAAAAATTTATTTATAAAAACACTGAAATAATTAATACTAAAAAAACTATAGATATTTCAACTATTTTACATAATGATGATAGTGAAATAGTTATATATGAAAACCTAAATACATTTAAAGAGAAAGAAACAATAAACATTCGTTTTATTACAATAACAGCTGAAATAATTATATTAAATTTAATCATAGAAAAAATTTATAATGATATAGATAATACTATTGCAATCTATGCTCATATTGAGGATGTAAAAGAATTAATATATAAGCAGAACCTAGAGAAAATTTCAGAAATAAACTTTAACGCTATGCTAGAATTTACCAATGATTTCATTTTCTTTAAAGATAAGCATCATGTTATTACTGCATCAAGTGAAAGTATGGCAAAAATCACCGGATATAACAATAAAGAAGAACTTATTGGGAAAACAGATTACGAAATTTTTCCACATGATCACGCTGATAAATATTATCAACTTGAAAAAGAAATATATAATGGAAGAGAAAATATTGAAGATATTCAACCATTTTATGATGAAAATGGAAATGAAGGATGGGTAAATAATAGAAAATATCCTATTAAAGACAAAGATGGAGAAATTATAGGATTATTTGGAATTGCTCGTATTATTACAGAAGAAGTTAAAATCAAAAAAAAGTTAGATATAACTTTAGGAAAATTAGAATCATTTGCAAATAATGATACCTTAACAAATATCACAAATAGAAGATATGGATTAGAACTAATTGAAAATGCTATTTTAGATTCAAAAAGATACAATGATAAAATTAGTCTAATAATGTTCGATGTAGATAACTTTAAAAAGATCAATGATACATATGGTCACAAATGTGGAGATTTAGTTTTGATTAATCTTGTTAAAATAACTCAAAGTACTCTTAGAAAGAATGATATTTTTTGTCGTTTTGGAGGAGAAGAATTTATTATCTGTTTACCTAAAACTAATATAAAAACTGCCATTACAATAAGTGAACGAATAAAACAAGCACTAAATCAAAATATAATAAAACCTATAAAAGGGTATGTAGAAGTTAGTGGAGGTATAGTTGAAAGAAGACAGAACCAAAATATAAACGATATCATTGAAGAAGCAGATAAACTTCTGTATAATGCCAAGAATAATGGACGTAATCAATTTATACATAATGTAAATTAAACTATGCAATTTAAAAAAATAGGATAAAAAGATTCTTAATATACTTTAATCATAAACTGTATATATACTTATATTATAAATATTAGTTACTATTTATCTTTTTCTTCAACTAATATGATTTTATACATTTCATTATATTTATTATTAAACCATTCATATTATATATTTTACTATTGCTATGTTTTAAACTATAATTGATATTCAAATGGATACAAAGAAAATCTTTATATACATGTTCATCACTATTTCCTACATATTTTGTAAATTCTCCACCTTTATGTTTTGCATTTTATGAAAATGCATATTACAAAGATTCATATTAGTATACTTGGTGCTGTACTACATAATCTATTATTTGTACCATCTTTTTGATATATGTTATGTGAGGGTTGAGGCCAGAAATTTTTATCTTTTGTATTTTAAGAAAGCATTGATTATTGTTGTGATGTTACATCATTAGATACTGACATCAGTTCATTATGACTTAAAGTTTTGGCATTTAAAAATAGTTCTAGATAATATTCCTTTTTTCATATTTACTCCTAGTGAGATTATTAAATGGTATTAAAATCAAACATACTCAAAAAAAATCTCTAAAATACTTTAATTAAATATACTCAAAAAAATACCATAAACAAAATTTTAGAATAAATAATTTAAAAACTATTTTTATTTTTAAATTAATTAAAAAAAGATATTTAAAATTAAGAAAGTCTTTTACTTGGGGGTTTAAATTAATATATTATTAAATTATATATTAATTTAACTATTTACACTAAAAGAAAATTAGCAAATTGGATAAAATGATTGTTTGTTCTATTTTTTCAATGTTCCAAATGGTGTAAGGTACCTTTTTGAGGTACCTTTTTATAAAGTGAATGTGCTATTAAAACTAATTTTTTCATAACTACAATTGTACTAAAGTTGAATGTTTAATTATTGCTAATTATCATTTTTTATAAGGCAAATGTATTATAAATTCTGTACCTATATTTTCTTCACTAAAGCATTCAATTTTACCATTTAGTTTATTTGTAATTATATTGTATATAATATTTAAACCTAATCCTGTACCACCATCTTTTCTATTTGTAGTAAAAAATGGATCAAATATTTTTTTAATATTTTGACTTGGTATACCTTTTCCAGTGTCCTTAAAAGATATTTTAATCTCATTATTTGTTTTTATTATATTAATAGTTATTGTTCCTTTTTCTATATTTTTAAATCCATGTTTTATTGAGTTTATGATTAAATTTGTAAATATTTGTGAATAAGCTCCTGCAAATGAATTTAATAATATTTCAGTATCATGTTCTATGACAATCTCTATTTTTGTTTTTTTAATGATAGGATCTAAACTTAGTAAAGTTTCTTTAAGATAACTTATTAATTCAAAATTTCTTTTTTCTTCATGGCATTGATTTACAGAAATTTGTTTGAAACTTTTTACTAGGTTTGCAGTTCTTTGAAGGTTAGTTATTATTTGATTATTCGTTTTATTTGAATTTTCTAAATAATTGTTAAATTCATCTTCAGATAAATTTTGATTATGATAATTTTCTTTTATGTTTTTATTTAAATTAATTAAATACGTAGCAGCAGTTAAACTTACTCCAATAGGAGTATTGATCTCATGGGCTACTCCTGCAACTAAGGTTCCTAAACTTGCCATTTTTTCAGCTTCAATTAATTTATCTTGAGTTTTTTTAAGATTTTCTATCATCGTCTGTAGTTCATAATTTGATTCTTCTAACTCTTGAGTTCTTTCATAGATTTTTACTTGTAATTGTTCATTAAATTTTCTTAATTCAAGAGTTTTTTCAGATACTTTTTTTTCAAGATTTTTATTGATTTTATTAAGTGAATCTTGCTGATCTGAAATCTTGTCTTTCATGAAAAAAAACTGATCATTCATATATCCAATCTCATCATCATATAAGATACGTTTATTTATATCTTTGTCTCCAGATTTAAATTTTAGTATTACATCTGTCAAATAAGCAATTGGCTGTCCAACTTTTTTATTCAAAATAAAATATATTAATATATTTATAATTATAAAATATGCAACTGTAAAAAAAATCAATATAAATTCATTTCTAATTTTCTTTTGCAAAAAATTTATTTCCGAATTTGTTCTAGTATAAATACTCATAATCATATCATCAATAGGTAACATAATTATTTCTTTTGCTTTATAATATTCTTCTGAATGTAAAATTTTTATTGCCTCTTCTTGACTATCTGGCATCAATTTAAAAGCTTTTTTTTCTAAGTTCACTAAATCATTAGAATTAAATTCAGATAAACCTAACAGATCTAACTCTTTTTGTGTATATGGAAGTTTTAACATTAAGTCTTTTAATGCTTTTTTCTCTTTAAAAGGGTGTCTTTTCTCTCTAACTTTCTTACTGAGATCCCAATATATTGATTCATAAAAAAGAGGTCTTCCTTTTTTAGCATTTCTAATATCAAGTATTTCATAATAAATATCTTTATACTTACTATTATTTGTAATTGTATAAGTTCTTGCATAATGAGTTAAGTCATCAGAACTTTGTCTTAGCTCATCAGCAAGACCAATCATTTGAGACTTATTATGATGTACTTGTGCTAAATTAATTCCAATCTTATCGAGTCTTAATATTTCAAATAAAATGAAAAATATAATAAAAAATTCAAATCCTATAACAACGAATATAAATTTTTTTATTTTTACATTAAAAATCATAAAATTTCTCAGTTTTTTTATAAATATCATTGAAAAAGTTAAAATAACAAAAATTATAAATACTATATGTTCAATAGTTAAAACATTATAATTATAAAAAATAATATCATTCATAAATAAACCTTGCTTGAATTAAGTTTATTGCAATAGTCATATTTATAGTATCAATCATTACAATATCCTTTATTAATTAAAATACTGTAAGTTACCAAAATAAACTCAAAATAGTATTAATTTAATAATCAATTTTAATTATTTATAATTTTTTTAGTAAAGAATCAAAAGATAAGAAGAACTATACTTTTCATACATAAGTCTACAAAAGTTCTCGATTTCTCAATTTTAAATTTTCAATCATTTTATATTTTATATTGTCTTCTATAAGTTATTGTAAATCTAAAATACTATTAAATAATCAGTAAGATTAAAAGTGAAGATTAATCTTCCAACCCTTAACTTCTTATTAGCACCTCTATTTATAACATGATGATAACCAGCTAAGTCTATTCGTGCTCTTGTTGGCATTACAAATCCTTTGCTCTAAAGATTTATTTAGTATCTCTAACCATAACATAAAAGTGGATTTCTTACCCCTGGGGTGTAATTTTTTAGTATTCATAGTTTACCTTATTTATTTACTATAGTTTACATTCACCACAGTTACTTATATAATCTTTGACAGTGTCATTGATCATCTTAGAACCAAATGGTGGCAGGTACCTTTTTGTACGTGGCAACTGGGGTGTAGCTTTAGCTACTCTCCGTATTCTAAAATAAAAGTATACTTTTTACCATCTATAAATTGGGATTTTTTGAATTCAAATATATTACTTGATGGTATACTTATACGTAATGTCTTATCCTTAATCCATTCATATTTAATATTTTCAGTATCAGTAACTAAAAATGGTACATCTAAATCACTGATACTTTGTCCTTTTTTAATTAAATAATTTGCATTTGTTAAAGAAGACATTGCCCCACAATCATCAATTGTTGATATTAAATCAATAGAATTTGTTTCTTTTAATTTATGTATTTCTGTATAACAAGTTTTTCCTAAAAAGTAAAACATAATACCAATAATACATGTAAAGAATAATACAATAATAAAAATAACTTTAAAAACAATCAACATTAATTTGTTCATAATACTTTCCATGATTTATTAATATTTATTTGTATTAAAAAAACAACTAATTTAGGTCTATTCTTATAGAAATGCATTTTCCCCCTTGTTTATATATCTAATTTATTTTATCATTTTCAATGTTT
>JAAETO010000216.1 GCA_024228275.1 Arcobacter sp. | reverse complement strand
GAGTATTTTAATCGTTCCTTAGCTTGGTGTTCACCAAAAGACATGGACGAAGTAAGAACAGGAAAAACCTGCTTAAACAAAGATGGAAGTTTAAAACCTTTGTGGAAAAGGATAATAGGACTATAAGATGAAAAAAACATTAATACTATTAATTTTGATAATAAACTTATCTTTTGCAGAAAATAGTTTTATATCTATGTGTAAAAATCCAACGCCATCTCAGATTATCACTTTAAAAGCAATGTTAAAGATTGTCAATAATGATAAACTGAATAAACCAAAAATAGAGTTCCATAATCCTAAAATTTGTGAAATATTAGATAAAGAGTTTGTTGTAATACCTTATTTACAAGATTCTAATATCTCTGATATTAGTTTACTAAAATACTTCCCAAAGACATCAACACTTGATTTGTGGAATAACAAAATCACAGATATAACACCATTAAAATATCTTACAAACCTTACAAAGTTAAACTTAGGCTCAAATGATGTTTCAAAAGGAGTGGAGAGTTTAGAAAATTTACCATTAAAAGAGTTACGTATAGTTTTTGAAAATGATTCAGTAGATTTAACGCCAATAGGAAAGATTGAAACTTTAGTAAATCTATACATATTTAATGGTAAAAATAGCCAGATATTAAACAATTTAAAGAATATAAAAAATTTATCTTTATCATCAGTTGATATAAAGAGTCTATGTGATTTAACAGATTTACAATCTTTAGAAAATTTAAGTTTATTTAATAACAATCTAAAATCTTTAGAGTGTATAGACCAATTTAAAAATCTAAAAGAACTAGAATAGAAAGAAGCCCAATCACAGATTTAACTCCACTAATAAATGCAGATAGTATTAAAAAGTTTGATTTTCATGATATGCCAGTAGAGGATATAGCCCCACTAGCAAAAATGAAAAATCTTCGCTCTATCCTTTTTACTAATACAAATATTAAATACCTAAGCCCCTTAAAAGAATCAAAATCAATTAAATTTGCAGAAGATAGCTCAGAAAGATTCATCGAAGAGTATTTTAATCGTTCCTTAGCTTGGTGTTCACCAAAAGACATGGACGAAGTAAGAACAGGAAAAACCTGCTTAAACAAAGATGGAAGTTTAAAACCTTTGTGGAAAAGGATAATAGGACT
>JAAETO010000215.1 GCA_024228275.1 Arcobacter sp. | reverse complement strand
CAGTATTTTTTCCATAAGAGTTAATATATAGAACTTTTTTGTCTGCTAATAATAAATTTCCTAATAATAATGTGTAAATTATTAAAACCTTAAATGTTTTCATGCGAATCCTTTTCTTTATCTATTTCTCTTGGTAATGTTATTGTAAATTTAACACCTTCATTTTCTTTACTAGTACAAATAATTTCTCCATTTAGGTTACTTTTTATGATATTATAAATAATATTTAAGCCAAGACCAGTACCTCCCTTTTCCCTATTTGTAGTGAAAAATGGATCGAATATTTTTTTTAGATTTTCTTCTTTTATTCCTTTTCCATCGTCAGAATATTCAATTAGAATATTATCTTCTACTTTGGATACCTCGATATCTATTAGGCCTTCATCTTCTTTTTCATATGCATGTCTAAGAGAATTGAAAATTAAATTTGTAATGATTTGTGAATAAAAACCAGGATAAGAATTTATAATTATTTCTTCTAAAACATTTACGTTAATTTTTACCTTATATTGTCTCAATACATTTTTAATACTTGTAATAATTTCTTCTAAATAAACTTTTACATTAAATTTTCTTTTTTTCTCACTAGTTTGATCTACAGCTACTTGTTTAAAACTTTTTACTAAATCTGCAGTTCTTTTTAAATTTGTATTAATAATGTTAGATAATTCATTACTTGTATTTAAGTATTTTTCAAATTCTTCTTCTGATATATCTTCATTATCATAATCTTTTTTAATTTTAGTTGTTATTTCTTGAAAATGTGTTATACCAGTTAAAGCTACTCCTACAGGAGTATTGATCTCATGTGCAACTCCGGAAACTAAACCACCTAAACTTGCCATTTTTTCAGATTCAATTAATTGTTCTTGCATATTTTTAAGATTACTAATAGAGTTTTTTAATTCACTATTCGATGCTTCTAAATCTTTAGTTCTTTCATTTACTTGATCTTTTAATTTATGTATATTACTTTTTAGTTTGTTCTTCATAATGGTAAAGTTTTCTGTTAATTGAATAAATTCGTAACTTGAATTATTAATAACTATATTGTGTTCTAAATTACCAGATGCTATTTTTTTTGAAGCTCTAATTAATTCTTTAATAGGTCTTAGAATATAATTTACGATGCTAACTGTTACAATTAACATTAATATCATTGTAATAAACAATAGAATTAAATATTTTTGATTAAATTCATTCACTTCTTCATATTTGATATCTAAAGGTATCGAATACCCTACTATCCAATCCCATGGTTTAAAATGTCTATAAATTATCCATTTCTTAACACCAAGTATTTCTGTATAAAAATTTCCATTTTTCGATTTTAATATTTTTTTAAAATCATCTCTACTTTGGTATTTTTCTGACTGGGTTTTATCAAATATAGGATGCATCTTGAAAAGTTTATTTTCATTAATAATAAAGGGATATATTTTACGAACATCTTTTGATTTATTATCATAATGAATTATTCTTAATTCTTTTACTGAGAATTGTTTGAATGAATATTCATAAGAGTCAGGTAATTGGGTTCGTTGTAACTTATCATATTTTGTTTTTAAAGAATTTATAATAGTATCAATTTTTTCTGAATAAAACATAATATTTACTTTATTAATAGTTTTCTTGAGTTCATAATTTGATAACATATAAAATAAAGAAAAACTTAAAATAACACTCGATAATATACCAACAAGTATCCTAACTATTAATTTATTAGTTTTCATATTATAGACACCTCCTTACTTTAAGTTTAGAATATCTTTAATTTTATCTATATTGTTTAATACAATATCAACTAAAGCTGGATCAAATTGTTTTGCTTTTTCTTCTCTTATTAAATTTAATATTTCTTCAATACCCCAAGCTTTTTTATAGCATCTTTTATGAGCTAAAGCATCAAATACATCTGCAATAGATGTAATTCTTCCAAAAATATGTATCTCTTCAGCTTTTAATTTTCTAGGATATCCATTTCCATCCCATCTTTCGTGATGTTCATGCGCAATTATTGCTGCATTTTTTAATATTTCTCTGTTTGAATTTTTTAATATCTCATAACCTATAGTTGCATGGTTTTGCATATTCTTAAATTCTTCATCGGATAATTTAGCAGGTTTTAATAAGATATTATCAGATATACCTATTTTTCCAATATCATGCATTGGAGAAGCTGCTTTAAGTATTTCAGCTTCTTTGTCACTAAGACCGTATTCTTTTGCCATAAAATATGATAATTTTGCTACTCTTTTTACATGTAATGAAGCTTCATTTGACCTTTTTTCTACTACTTCACCTAGTGTTTCAATTAATTCTCTTTGAGTTTGAAGAATTTCATTATTTAAATATACATTATTAAACGCTATAGAAATATTATTAGTAAAAATCTTTAGTAAATTCAAATCTATAGATTGTAAGTTTTTTAGATCTTTAATGTATACTAGGTTTATTTTATTATTATCAGTTTTAAAATAGCCTACAAAATAGTCATCTTTTAGTATTGAATCTTCTTTTTCAAGTGCTTCATTAAAATTCTTTTTGAGTTCTTCATCAAGAGAATTATAATCATGAAGTTCTTTGAATTTACCTGTTTTAGCTAGTATTTCAAATTCTGAACCTTCCTGGAATACTGTAAAACCATTTATATTTTCTAAAATTAATGAGCTTGTATTATGACTTGATATAAATGAAGTTAATTGGGTTAGAACACCTTCCGCAAATTTTTTAATAGATGATTCACCTAAAAGCTTATTAGAAGAATGAATGATTTTTGTTAAACCTTCTTTATTTTGTTCAAGCTTTATTAGATCTCTATATGAACGTAATGATGACAATAAAGTAGTGTATAATTTATCTGAAGATAATTCTGTCTTATCTTTATAGTCATTTAGTTCATATTTATTTATCACTTCTTTTTCAGGAGCATTTCCTGGTTGACCTGTTCTTAAAATAATTCTAATCATTTTGTTGTTAATTTCTTCTCGAGTTATTCTTGCTACATTTAAACCTGCGTCATCTGTTTCCATAACTACGTCAAGAAGTAATAGAGCAATGTCATTGTTGTTCTTTAGATATTCAATAGTTTCTTTACCACTAAATGTACTTATGAACTCAATATTTTTTCCTTCAAATTTAAAATCTGATAATACTGTTTTTGTAATACTATGTACTTCAGGTTCATCATCAGCAATTAAAACTTTCCAAGTATCTGATGATTGAATTTTTTTAGATGATTTTTTTTTAATAAATTTCATAGCTTTGGTCATAATAAATCCTTTTTCTTTATACATAGAATAATATATTTATTGATATAAGGCAGTTATTAATTAATAAATTACTAATAATAATTAAACATTATTTGTTATGTTTGTATTACAATATAAATGACTTATTATATTTTTAGAGTAATAAAATTATTATATATATTAATTTCCATACAAATAGGTATCTTAGACATTATAAATAAATTAATATAATAATTATTTATTTATAATGTAACTTTAACTAATAATTATTTTTAAGTTTCTAATATAAAAATATCTAAAATGAATAAAAAATATCTAAAATGAATAAAAAATATCCAAAATATAGCATAAATGAATTTTTATTTTCTAATATATTTTCACATATCTATTATTTTGCAGCAAAATTTTTAAAAATTAATTGCTTATTTCAAAATGAATATTATTTTGATAATTATATATTTTAAGGATATTTACCTATTTTCAAAATTATTATTTAAAATTAAGTATCTAAATATTAACAATTAATTTCATTTTTGCTAAAATACAAATTAAAATTAAAGGAAAAAGATGCAGCACTTAATTAGGACAGCAGATTTTACAAACGAAGAAATATTTACTCTTTATAATGATGCTAGAATGTTTTTGGATATGGAAACAAGTGATGTACTAAAAGGTAAAATAATTGTTACCTTATTTTTTGAAAATTCTACTAGGACTAGAAGCGCTTTTGAAATAGCTGCAAAAAGACTTGGTGCGCAGATAGTTTCATTAGATGTGGGAACATCTTCAAGAAGTAAAGGTGAGACAATATTTGATACAGTTGCTAATATTAATGCTATGAAACCAGATGCTATTATAATTAGGCACTCTGATTGTGGATTACCAGGAAGTTTGGTTGATCATGTTGATTGTCCAATTATAAATGCGGGGGATGGTAAACATGCTCATCCAACACAGGCACTACTTGACCTTTTTACAATTATTGAACATTTTAATGGAGATACAAAAGGAAAAAAAGTTGCTATAGTTGGAGATGTAAGAACTTCAAGAGTAGCTGGTTCAAATAAAAAGCTTCTACCAAGATTTGGTATGGATGTTTGTTTTGTTGCTCCTGACTGTTTTAAAGACGATTCTAATAATTATAAACAATACGATAATATATCTGAAATAATTGATGAAGTTGATGTGGTAATGAGTTTAAGAACTCAACTAGAACGGCATAATGAAGTCTTTTTTGCATCTATTCATGAGTATGCAAAAGATTATTGTATTACTAGTGAAACATTTGGGAATAGAGATATATTACTTTTACACCCAGGTCCAGTAAATAGAAATGTGGATATTTCTGATGATATGCTAAAAGATAAAAGAAATAAAATCTTAGAACAAGTTACAAATGGAGTTGCAGTTCGAATGGCAATCCTTAAAAAACTTATATTAAAACAATAATAAAAATTTGAATAAAAAATTAAAAAATTTATTAAATAAATATGGCTCTTTAAAAGAGCCATTTTTTTTTACTATATCTTATGATTTATCAGACTTTTACGTAAAACCTTTAAAAGACTTACCCTCTGGTATAAAATATGAGATAAATGATAAAGTATCTTCAAAAGTTACAAAAAAAGTAAAAATTAAAAAAAATCTTATCTCTTATGATGAGTATAAAAAGAAGTTTGACTATATCCAAGGACAGATAAAAGCTGGTAATAGTTATTTACTAAATCTTACTTCTAAAACCAAAATTGATTTGAAATATAATTTTGATGAAATATATGAACAAGCACATGCAAAATATAAGTTGAAATTTTTTGATGAATTTATTTGTTTCTCCCCTGAAAAATTTATAGAAATCAAAAAAAATAAAATATTTACCTATCCAATGAAAGGAACAATTGATTCTAAAGTTGAAAATGCAGAAGCCAAAATCTTAGGTGATTTAAAAGAGATGGCTGAGCATACTATGGTGGTAGATTTACTTAGAAATGATTTAGGTATTGTCTCTAACAAAATTATAGTAGATAAGTTTAGATATATTGACAAAATAAATGCTGGCAATAAAAAACTTTTACAAGTAAGTTCAAAAATATCAGGACATTTAGATGAAAACTGGAATGAAAGAATAGGAGATATTCTAACTTCAATTCTTCCAGCAGGTTCAATTACTGGATGTCCTAAGAAAAAAACTGTAGAAATTTTAAAAGATATTGAAGGCTACAAAAGAAATTATTATACTGGAATCTTTGGAGTATTTGATGGTTCTTCTTTAGAAACGGCAGTTATGATAAGATTTATTGAAAAAGAAGAAGATGGAACTATGTATTATAAAAGTGGTGGAGGAATTACTTGTGATTCAAGTTCATCTTTAGAGTATGATGAACTTTGTGACAAGATATATCTGCCATTTTAATATTTAGTATTTCTAATATTTTTGGAATTAGAAATACTATAAATCTTTTTTACTATAAATCTTTTTTTATATCCTTATATAAATCACCTTTTGTATCAATAATAAAAGTATTTTGATTAGCACCCCATATTTCAATTAAATAAGTAGTTCTTTTTTTATTATTCTTATTAGTTTGGAATTTTGAAAAAATATATTGTCCTATTTTTTCTTCTTTAATTCTTTTTATTGAATCTGCTTTAGTATATTTTTTAATAGATTGAACCACAAAACCTTCAGGGAGTCCTAACCATTCACATTCGGTCTTTAATTGAGTATGCTGAACATGTATTAAGCCTTTATATTTCGATAATCCTGATTCTGAAACAATGAAATCTTTTTGTATACAATATCCTAGATTATTTGTATAATAAGGATTATTAAATTGAATGTTTTTTATCTTTTCATCGTTAATTTTTAATGATAATAAGTTTTTGTCTTCTTGATACTGTACTAGTTGAGTAGCACAACCACTTAATACTAGAGCTGTTATTGATGCCAATGCTATATTAGATATAATATTCAAAGTTTTCCTTTAATTTTGATAAGGAAAATTATATCTATTATTTACTTAAATAATTAATAATGTTAGATATTTTTATTTTTATAAAAATTAAGTAATAAAATTACTTTTTCTTAATATAATACAAAATTAATAAAAAAGTTTTTATTGAAATTATGGGCTTAATTATGAAGGTAAGAAATGAAATATTTTGAAACTATAAAATGCGATGATTATGAAATTTTTAATTTAGATTATCATGAAAAAAGAGTTGCAAATACAATTGCACTAAATTTAAATCTTCAGGATTATATTTACCCACCTTCTAACGAATTATATAGATGTAAGCTTATTTATAGTGATGAAGGTATAGAAGATGTTCAATATTTTTTATATAAAAAAAGAAATATAAAATCTTTTAAAATAATTTGTAATGATAATATTGAATATTCTAAAAAATATTTAAACAGAGATTTTTTAGATAATTTATTTAAAAAAAGAGAATCTGCAGATGAAATTATAATTTTAAAACAAGGAGTTGTAACTGATACTTCTATTGCAAATATAGCAATTTTTGATGGAACAAACTGGATTACTTCAAAACAATATCTTCTTAATGGAACTTCACGAGCTAGATTTTTAGATGAAAGAATAATTTTTGAAAAAGATATTACTCTAAAACAACTTCAAGAGGCTAAAAAAATAGCTTTGATGAATGCTATGATTGGTTTTGATATTATTGAAGATTATGCTTTTTATATGTAATATAAATCTTTTTCTCTATATCTAAATATAAGTGAGAATAATGATATATAGGTTATAATACCTCTTGAAAATAAATTTAGGATGAAACATGATTACTAATATTATAGAAAATATTAAATATAAAGATTTAGTTAGCTCTCAAATAAAGGATACTATATCTTTTTTAATAGATCAAAATCAAGAATTTGCAATAACTGCAAATATTGATGCTTTAGAGTTTAATCCAGAATTGCCAGTTACGACATTTGAAAATCTATCAAAATTTTCACTTTTTATTTTAGCTAATTATACATTTACATCAATAAAAGTTGATGAGTCGCATATTTATTTTGAAGCAGGTTTTGGTAGTGAAAATTTTGGTTCAACTGTAAAAGTTCCCTTTTATGCAATATTTCAAATTATTTTAGATGAGTCGATTTTATTTGTAAATTCAGTGGCTACAGTAGATAAGTTTAATAAAGATGCAAAAGAAAAATCTTTTAATGTATTTAAAAGTAATCCAAATAATAAAAAACTAATAAAAGATTAGAAAGTTAATTAAGTAAAGTTTATTTAAATTCAAATTATATAGAGCCTAAAAGCTCTATGTAATTATTTTTTAGGTGAGAATGGGAATAAAGCTGAACCCCAAGTAAGTCCTGCTCCAAAGGCATCAAATAAAACAGTATCTCCTGCTTTTATTTTTCCTTGTTCGAAAGCATAATTCATTGCCATTGGAATTGAAGCTGCTGATGTATTACCATATTTATCTACAGTAACAACAGTTTGATCATCATTTAATCCTAAAGCTTTTCCAACTGCAGAAATAATTCTCATATTTGCTTGATGTGGAATAAAATGATTAATATCTTCATTTGAAATATTATGTTTTTTCATCATAACTTGAACATCAGCTGTTAAAGTTTTAACAGCAAGTTTGAAAGTTTCATTACCTTTCATTTTAATACAAGCTAATTTTTGATCAAGTACTTCTTGAGAACAAGGATGTTTACTTCCTCCGCCAGGAGTCTTAATTAAATCATCATAGTTTCCATCACTTGAACAGTTTACATCAACAATAGCTTCACTTTTATCTTCAGTTGCAGAAATGATTGCTGCTCCTGCACCATCTCCAAAAATAAAACAAGTTCCTCTATCAGTATAATCTAATATAGATGTATAAGTTTCTGCACCAATAATAAGTACATTTTTTTTCATTCCTGATTCAATGAAGGCTTTTGCTATAGACACAGCATAAACAAATCCAGTACACGCGGCACTAATATCATAAGCTTGAACAGGAGGTAAATCTAGTTTTGAAGCTATTAAACATGCTGTTGAAGGCATACATAAGTAATCAGGTGTAACAGTAGCACAAATGACTAAATCAATATCTTCTTTAGCTATTTTGGCTCTTTGTATAGCTTGTTCCGCTGCTTTTGCTCCTAAATCAGATGATGCTTCATTATCTTCTGCTATTCTTCTTTCTTTAATACCAGTTCTTTTTGTTATCCATTCATCTGTAGTATCTATAATTTTTTCAAAATCTGCATTTGTCATAATTTTTGGTGGTATGTAAGCACCAATAGATCTAAAAGCTGCATATGCCATAAAAAAATCCTTAATTATTTATATAAGTTTAACTTTTGTTCAATATCTTCGTTCAAATTTGAGTTAGCTGCATTTATTGCTTGAAAAATTGCATTTTTAATAGCTTTTGGGTTTGATTTACCATGAGCAATAATAACAGGTGATTTTACTCCAAGTAGTGGAGCTCCACCATATTCAGCATAATCTACTCTTACTTTTAAGCTTTTAAATACTTTTCTCATTAAAACTGCACCTGCAATAGAAATAAGTGATCTTTTTAGATTTTTCTTTAAAATTTGCCCAATTGTATCTGCAACACCTTCTGCTGTTTTTAATAATATATTTCCAATAAAACCATCACAAACTACAACATCTACTGTTCCTTTAAAGATATCACTACCTTCAACATTACCAGCAAAATTTGGCATTTTAGAGATTAATTCATATGCTTCTTTTGTAACTTCATTACCTTTAGATTCTTCTTCGCCATTACTTAATAAGCCAATAATTGGCTCATCTAGTTGAAGTACATCTTTAGCATAAGCTTGTCCCATAATTGCAAATTCAAATAAATTTTTAGCATCACAATCAACATTTGCACCTACATCTAATACAAGAGTATTTTGATTTTCACTAGTAGGCATTAATGTTGCAATAGCAGGTCTAGTAACACCTTTGATTCTTCCAATTCTTAGCGTGGCTAAGGACATAGAAGCACCAGAATGTCCTGCTGAAATTACAGCATCGGCATCACCATTCTTTACTAAATCTATTGCTTTGTATATTGTTGATTCTTTTCTTTTTAGAGCATCTGTAGCAGAGTCGTGCATACTAATAATATCATCAGTATGTACAATTTCAAGTCTTTTCATATATTGTTGGGGAACTAAAGCTTCTATTTCACTTTTGTTACCAACTGCTATTGCAGTAAAGTTCTTATTGTTCTTAAAAGCTGTAATAAGCCCGTCTATAATAGGTTCGGGACCAAAGTCCCCACCCATCGCATCAATTGCTATTTTTAGCATTATGCTTTGTATTCACCAGTATTTGGGTTAACCGTATGGGGCATCTTCCAAGTTCCGTCACTATCTTTTACTGGTTTTTTTAAAGTAATTTTATAGTGAGTTCTTCTTTTAGCTGCTCTAGTATGAGATACTCGTCTCTTAGGTACTGCCATGTTTTCTCCTTAATTAATATTCTTGTTCGACAAATTCATTATCTGTACAATTTGCACAAATATGATAGTCACTATATATAGAAGATAATTCACTTTGAATTATTTCATCAAAGTCAATTATGCTATCATCTATTTCTATTATTAAATCTTCAACTTCTGAAGATTCATTTTTATATATACCATCACTTAATAAAAAATTTAATTTTTCATCTAAAGTAATTGTATCATTTTCACCACATCTACAACACTCAACAGAGGTACTTCCTGTTAAGGTTGCACCAATTTTGACTAAAGATGGCGATATTTTACAAAAAGTACCTTCAATTTTAACTGAATCGTATTCAGTTTCAAAGTTTCTTGGGCTTTGTGGTACTTTTTTAAATTCTATTTTCATTTGAAAATTTAGTAAATTCTTAACAAATTTCTTTTGCTGCAAAGAAAAAGTTAATTTCATTCGCTGCATTTTCTAATGAATCAGAACCATGTACTGCATTTGCATCAATTGATTCAGCAAAATCAGCTCTAATTGTTCCAGCTTCAGCTTCTTTAGGGTTTGTAGCACCCATTAAATCTCTGTTTTTAGTCATAGCATTTTCACCTTCTAAAACAGTTACAACAACTGGTCCAGAAATCATGAATTCAACTAATTCACCAAAAAAAGGTCTTTCAGCGTGAACTGCATAAAAGCTTTCCGCGTCTGCTTTACTTAATTGGATTTTTTTTGTAGCTGCAATTTTTAAATCTGCTGCTTCAAATCTTGATAAGATTTGACCAACAACATTTTTAGAAACTGCATCAGGTTTGATGATTGATAACGTTTGTTCCATAGGTATTCTTCCTCTTTATTATTTTAAGTCGCGGATTATACCTAAAAAATAAAAAAAAGGCAAGTAGTTTATCTACTCACCTTTTTTTTTAACTAATGAAATTAAAATTATTATTAATCTTCTACTACTGGAGCACCGTCAACTGCACCATCTGTTGCTGGATTATCCCATACAATACAACCTTCAGTTGGACATGCTTCAGCACATGCTGGTTCATCATTATCTCCAACACACTCAGTACATGTATCAGCATTTACGTAATAAATATCCTCACCTGTTGGGTTTTCATCATTATCTACTATAGATTCTGTAGGACACTCATCTAAACATGCGTCACAATTAATACAAATATCAGTAATTTTAACTGCCATAATTTCTCCTTGTTAAATTTAACAAACTTTAACACACAAAAAGTAAAATTTACTTTAAATGAGAAGGGTAATCAGATTCGATTTTATCGCGCTTATCTTATTGAAAATAATAACAATTATCACCTTCATCTTTAAGGAAAATAATTATCCTAAAATAAAAGTTGTCTTAATTTTATAAAGTTAAATATTATGTATATTTTTCTTTAAAATTTTTTTATTATAATTTCATCACAAAACAAAATTTATTATTAAAGGATATATATGTTAGTAACTAAAAAAGCTCCAGATTTCACAGCAAAAGCTGTTCTTGCAGATGGTCAAATTGTAGAAGATTTTAATTTATATGATAATATTGGTGAAAAAGGTGCAGTTTTATTTTTCTACCCACTAGATTTTACATTTGTTTGTCCTTCTGAAATCATTGCTT
>JAAETO010000214.1 GCA_024228275.1 Arcobacter sp. | reverse complement strand
AGTAATAAGTAAAATAAAAAACATTATAATAAAATCAAAAAAACCACATAAAAATCTATATATTGGTCTTTTAAAAAAGCTTTTTTCCAAATTTTCCACGTACATAACCTTTCTAAGTTAAACATATTAGAAATTAAAAATTAAAATGCTGAATGTAATGTTATGAATCACCACTCTTAACTATCTTAGATATCAAAGAAGTAGACACCTGAATGTAATTAGCAATTCCTAATTGTCTATACCCATCTTTAAATGCATTTATTATAGCTAATTTTCTACTTTCTTTTATATATATATTATTAAAAGATTAATTATAAAACTTTTTACTTCAAAGAACAACCACATGAAGTTACTGGTTTATCAACTTTTAAATACGCCCTACTTTTCCTAGAGATAATATCTATAGCAATATTTAAAAAAGCAGTTACAAGTAAAAGTAGCATCATCTTATCAAGTCTAAAATCTGCTATAGCAGAATCTATAAAGAATCCTAAAGTTGCAACTCCAAGTATTCCTAAGATTGCTGATTCTCTCATGATTATTTCCCATCTGTAGAATAAAAAAGCTAAGACTTGTGAATAGATTCTTGGTAATACTTCAAAAAGATATAATTCATTTTTCTTTTTTGTTACATCTAAACGAAGTGCAAGTTCATCTACTTGTTGCCCCATTAAAAAGCTAATTATTGCACCGTTATGTAGCATAAGTGCTAAAGCTGCTGGAAGCATAGAAGGTCCAAAAATTTGTAAGAAAAGATAAGCTAGTATATATTCAGGAGTAGAACGTAAAACTACTAAAAATATATGAGATAAGCTTCTTAAAAATCTATTAGTTACAAACTTTTTTGAAATCAAAGGAAAAGCAATAAGGGCTAAAAAAGCAGTTAAGACAAGTGAGATTTGGGTTAATAAAATTGTATTAAAAACACCAGGGATTATCTCATTTGAGAAAATGTTACTAAACCACTGTATCGTTGCTTCTAAACCTTTATCTGTTCGTATTGGATAAGGAATTATATCACTTGTTACAAACCTAATAAAGTTATCAAAGTTTATAGTTCCAAAATCATCTAAATAAAAAAATGAAGCAATAACAACAAAACTAACACTATATTTATTTAGCCAAAACCTAATTGTTGCGATTACTATATAAAATAAAATCAATAAAAGCCATACTTCATTATAGTATCCTTGCATAAATGAAGAAGATAGATAGTATCCTAAAGTAGTTATTCCAACAAAACCTAAAATAGCAGTTGATCGTAAGGCACATTCGAACCTATAAAAAGTATAAGCTACTAAATGAGGAAAAGCATCAGGAATTTTTGTATAAATATAATATGAGATTTTTGACTT
>JAAETO010000213.1 GCA_024228275.1 Arcobacter sp. | reverse complement strand
GGGGAAGCTTGTTCATCAGTTCCCTTATTTAAAAAGAAATAAGTCAAATCCATAATAATTTTTTTTATTGTGTAGATTTAACTAAAGAAGTAACTTTGCAAAACTTTTAACTACAATTAATTACAAATTTTATTTTATGAAAAAATTATTCCTAATAACATTTCTATTTATCTCTTTTATAGGTTTTTCACAAGATGCAGATGAAAGTAAAGACGAAGTAAAAGAAGGTTGGAGCAAATCTGGTAATGTTTCAATACTATTCAACCAATCTGCATTTTCAAATTGGGTTGCTGGTGGGCAAAATAATATCGCGGGAAACTTAGGTATTAATTATGATTTTAATTACATAAAAGGAAATATCACTTGGGACAATAAAATAATTATTGCTTACGGTTTAACTAAACTTAAAGATCAAGATATTCAAAAAACAGATGATCGATTAGAGTTTAACTCTGTTATAGGAAAAAAAGCAAAAGGATATTGGTACTACTCTTGGTTTCTTAATGCAAAGACGCAAATGGATGTAAG
>JAAETO010000212.1 GCA_024228275.1 Arcobacter sp. | reverse complement strand
TTATAAAATTTTTTTAACATTAATTATTTTCTCTTGTTTCTCTTAGTTTTGCAGCTTTAACAGTATTTTTTAATAACATAGCAATAGTCATAGGCCCAACTCCTCCTGGAACAGGTGTAATGTAAGAAGATTTTTCTTTACAAGCTTCAAAATCAACATCACCAACTAATTTCCCTGATTCAAGTCTGTTAATACCAACATCAATAACAATTGCATCTTCTTTTATCATATCTTCTTTAATAAGATTAACTCTTCCAGCTGCAACAATTAAAATGTCAGCATTCAAAGTATGAGCTTTTAAGTCTTTTGTTTTAGAGTTACATACTTCAACTGTAGCTTTAGCATTTATCATAAGTGCAGCCATTGGTTTACCAACTATATCAGAAGCACCTATAATACAAACATTTTTTCCAGTAACATTTATATTATATTCTTCTAATAATCTCATAACACCAAAGGGAGTTGCTGGTAAAAATGAATCTAAATTAGAAACCATTCTTCCTACATTATAAGGATGAAAACCATCAACATCTTTTCTAGGATCAATTGCTTCAAGAATAGTTGTAGTATCAACTTGTGGTGGCAATGGAAGTTGTACTAATATTCCATCTAAATTTGGATTTTCATTCATTCTTTTAATAATATCTAATATCTCTTCTTGAGATATAGTTTCAGGCATTTCGTGAACTACTGAATATATATTTGCATTTTTACAAGATTTGGCTTTCATACCAACATATGTTGCGCTTGCTGCGTCATTACCTACTAGAACTACTGCTAATCCTGGAGTTATATGTTTTTCATGTTGAAGTTTCTCAACTTCAATTTTAACTTCTTCTTTAATTTTATTTGATAATGCTTTCCCATCAAGTATTGTCATTGCTCTTTAGCCTCATATTTATTTAATTTTAGCTTGATATAATAGCTAAAATTTTTTTACATAAAGGTTAAGATTGAAATACCTTTTTCCCTTATTAATTATTAGCAATTTTTTGCTAAGTAATGAGATAGATAATTCTTTTATTACAAAATTGGAATATGGAGCAATGTTATACAAAAATCCAAGAGGAGTAGGCTGTGTATTATGCCATAAAAAAGGGAACAAAATCGTTGAGATTGCAAAATATAAAATAGTAGATAAAGAAACAAAAAAACTAGTAGTTAAATCAATTATAGCACCTGCAATAAATAATGTAAGTTTTGATAAATTTGTTCAAAAATTGAAAGCTGATAAAACAGAATCAAAAGTAATGCCAACATATTTTTTAACTGACGATGAATTAAAATCACTTTTTTATTATATTAAAAACATAAATAAAAAATAGCTTAAACTAACTTTTATATAAATTTGAATATAATCTCGCTCTTAATTTAAAACAAAAGGATAGTTATGTTAGATGGTATCGTAAGAGATAGTATGACAAAACAAGCAACAAAAACTTTAAGAAGAGATGGTTACTTAGTTGCAAACATCTACGGAAAAGGTTTAGAGAATATTAGTGCTGCATTTAAAAGAAATGCATTTATTAAATACTTAAGAAACAAAGAAACACTTGCATTTGACGTTAATGTTGATGGAAATGTTTTAAAAGTAGTAGTACAAGAGTATCAAAAAGATCCAGTTACTTCAGATTTATTACATGTTGATTTAATGGTAGCTCAACCAGGTGTAAGAACTTCTTATAAAGTTCCTGTAACTGTTGAAGGTACTCCAAAAGGTCTTAAAAACAAGGGTCTTTTCATTTATCATAAAAAAAGAGTTCCAGTTAAATGTACAGCTGAAAATTTACCAGAGTCTTTTCATTTAAATATTAATGATTTAGATACTGGTGATTCTGTATTAATTAGAGATTTAGAACTTAAAGATGGTGTAGAGTGTTACTTAGATCCAAGAGTACCAATTGTAGGTGTAATTAAAGCTAAGTAATTAGTAATGCACTTAATTATAGGTCTTGGAAATATTGGGGATAGATACCAATTAACTAGACATAATGTAGGATTTTTAGTTATTGATGAAATAACTAAAAACCTTACAACTTCAAATATAAATAAAACTAACTTTCAAGCTGATGTTTTTAAATCAGGATATAACTTATTTGCTAAACCTAAAACTTATATGAACCATTCAGGAGATAGTATTGTTTGCATAAAAGAATATTATAAAATTGATATAAATAATATTATAGTAATACATGATGATTTAGATTTACCTTTTGGGACTGTGAAGTTTAAAATTGGTGGGGGTCATGGTGGACATAATGGTTTAAGATCAATTGATTCTCATATTGGGAAAGATTATATAAGAGTTAGAATTGGTATTGGAAAACCTGAAAATAAAGCAGATGTTGCAAATTATGTATTATCAAACTTTTCAAAAGAAGAATTAAATAAACTAGAAGGTATAATCTCTCATACTATCAAAGCAATTGAATCACTTAAAAATGAAGATATTGTAGAAGTAAAATCAAAATTTACATTGAAATAATATGAGCATATTAACAAAATATATTTTAAAAAAATATTTAGTCAATTTTATAATAGTTTTTATATCTTTACAGCTTTTTTTTGTGGGAATGGATTTCTTACAAAACTCTAAGGGTTTACCTAATTCTGCGAACTTACAATTATTATATATTTTATATAATAGTTTTTTTACATTAACTTTAACTTTACCTCTTTCTTTAGTATTTGCATGGATATTAACTTTAGTGATTTTTGTTAGAAATAATGAGCTAGTTGCTTTTACCTCTTTAGGAGCAAAAAGATTTAATATCTATTCTCCCGTTGTATATGTAAGTGTAACTTTACTATTAATATTAATTTCTATACAAATGACACCTTTAGCTTACTCTTATGAACAGAAAAAAAAGATACTAGATGGTACATATTTTTCTGATAGTAAATCAGATATTTTCTTGAAGTATAATGATAAGTTTATATATTTCCAGAAACTTATACCTTTAAAAAAACAAGCAGAAAATATTCATATTTATAAAGTAAAAGATGATGATATTATTGAAACTGTAATTGCTAAAAAAGCATATTTTCAGAATAATAAGTGGTATATAGTAGATGCTAAAATTGTAACAAAACCTCAAAAATTAAATTTCGAGACTTCTAAACTTGAAATTAGATATGAAAAATTTTTAAATACTTTAGAAGGGTTTAAACCTAAAATATTAGATAATGTTTATGAAGAAAAAGCAAATTTTTCTATTTTAGATGCAATATCAGCATTATCATTACTATCAAAACAAAATGTTAATACGGATAAAATAAGAGCCGCAATTTATTATGAATTATTTGTACCATTTTTTGTATTGCCTCTTATTATGTTGATATTTATATACACCTCATATAATAGAAGGTTTTTTAATATTGGATCTTTTACATCTTTTTCAATTTTCGGAACTTTAGTTGTTTGGGGAGTATTCTTTATGCTCTATAAATTTTCAAATAGTGGGGTTACTAAACCAGAATTTTCTTTGTTGTTACCAATTGTTTTTTGGTTTTCTATTTCTTACGTAGTTTACAGAATTAAAAATAGATTTTAATGCAACAAGTAAAAGCTTACGGCGTTTTAGTTTACAAAATAGAAAAATATACTATAAAAGTATTACTTTGTAAATCTGTTAAAAGCTTAAATAAATGGGGTTGTCTTAAAGGTATTCAAACATCTAATGAATCCTCAAAAGAGTGTGCAAGACGAGAGTTTAAAGAAGAATCAGGAATAAATGTTGATTCTTCTTCTTTTGAAAATTATTTCTTTCAAAATAATAAAGAAAAATATATTGGTATTTGGTTAGTAAATTCAAATAATATTGATAAACTAAATAAGTATTTCTACGAAGATAATCTTCATGATAACTTTCTTTCTTGGGAAAATTCAAAAGTAAAATTTTTTGATATAAATAATTTACCCTCTATAAAAAGTAAACAAAATTTTTTAGTAGATAATATTAAGGATTTTTTGCAAAGTAAGAATCAACTCCATTAGCAATACCTAAAGCTAATTCTTTCTGATATTTACTTGTATATAATCTTTTTCCTTCTACTGGATGAGATATGTATCCTAATTCTACAAGGATTGATGGCATTTGAGCACCAACAAGTACCCAAAAAGGTCCTTCTCTTACTCCTCCATCTAAAACATCTTTATATAAATTTCTAGCCGTAAATAAGACATTTCTTTGAATATCAATTGCCAATTTTTGAGAGGCTGTTATTCTTGGTCTATTTAATGACTCTAAGAAAACAGTTTTTGTAGAGTAACTCATAGTACTCATATCAGATTTATTTTCTTTTGCGGCAACTCTTTTTGCTCTTTCACTTCTTGCAGGACTTAAAAAAAATGTTTCTATTCCTCTTGCTTCTTTAATTCTTGATTTATGTGCGGCATTAGCATGTATTGACAAGAAAATATCGGCTTTTTTCTTATTTGCTAAAATAGTTCTATTTTTAACTTTTATAAATCTATCACTAGTTCTAGTTAAATATACTTTATATCCTCTTTGCTTTAAAATAGATTGAAGATACTTTGAAACTTTAAATACAGTTACTTTTTCATAAAGTTTTTTAGAACCAACTGCTCCAACATCTTTCCCTCCATGTCCTGGGTCAATAACTATAATTCTATTTTGGCCACTTTTAATAACTTTTGGAGATTTAGATATTTTTACTATATTTTTTTTTATATATTTTTTATTTAAATTTAGAACTGAAATTTTTAAAATTTTTTTATTAATAGAGTAGACTGTTTTTAAATTATACTTATCTTCAAATAATATTCTCAATGTATTATATTTTTCTTGTTTGATTACAATTTGTTTTACACCTTTTATCTCTAATTTAGTAGGGTGTGCATATTTAAATCTTCCTTTTATATCATAGATATCTTGAGTTGCATTTTTTACTTTTTTTTCAAAAAACCTGATATAGTCTTTTGTAATATTTGTATTAAACTCTATTAGAATTTGATTGTTTTTTGATAAAACTTTTTTAATTGTATATTCTGATTTATTAGTGTCTATTTTAGATATTTGAGGTTTAATAATTTTTTTAATAGGAGTTTTCTTTTCAAATTTTAAAGAGGTAATAGTTTTAGTCTTAATATTGTTTTTTGTGGAAGTATTATATTTTGTTAATTCGTTTTTATATTTAAAAGTATTTTTTTTTAATTTATTACCAGTTTCTATTAAAATTTTTAGATATTTTATTTCTTTATCTTGTTTATTATTTAATACAGCCTTTAAGTATTCCATTCTAGCTGAATTGTACTTTTGAGTTAAATCTTCAACTGCATAAATATAATTGAAAGATAAAAAAATAAATATGAGAATAAAAAATTTTTTATAAATTTTTATTCTCCTTTTGTCAATTTTTCCATTAATTCATGAACAGATATAATTTTATTTAATTTATATCCATTAGAGCCAGTAAAAAATAACCCTGTGTCAACATCCCCTTCATAAGCAGCACTTAATCTATCAGCAATACAGTAACCAACTGCTTTTGCCTCTACCCCTCTATTACAAGGAGCAACACAGTTTGAGATACAAGCAACTTTTGGTGCAGTTCCTTCTTCCATTGATTTTTGTAAATTTGTTATTACACCTCGTGCAGGAAGTCCAACAGGTGACTTAAGTAGTTTAATGTCTTCTTCTCTAGAATTTAATAAAACATTTTTTAAATTAGAATGTGCATCACATTCAAATGTACCTATAAATCTTGTTGCCATTTGTACTCCATCGCAACCTAAATTTATAAATTTATCAATGTCATTTTTATCCCATATTCCACCAGCTGCAATTATAGGAGGATTACCCCAATTTTTAGCTTCTTCAATTACAGGTGTAATAATATTTTCTAGTTGAAATTCTTCTTTAAAACAATCATCATAAGAAAAACCTTGATGACCTCCACTTAAGGGACCTTCCACAATTACAGCATCTGGTAATTTATTATATCTTTTCCATTTTCTACAAATTAGTTTTAATGCTCTTGCACTAGAAACTATTGGAATAAGAGCAACATCAGGATGATCTTTTGTAAATTCAGGCATATTTGTAGGAATTCCAGCACCTGTTATAATAATATTTATACCTGCTTCACAAGCATCTTTTACAATTCTACCATAATCATTACATGCATAAAGTATATTACAAGCTAAGGGTGAATCTCCACAAATTTTTCTTGCATTTTTTATTATTTCTGTTAATCCATCTTTTGAATAAAAATTTGCAGCATTAACTGGTTTATCATTTGCTAGTTTATGTGAAAATGCTTTATTTTGGTAATATCCAGTTCCAACACCAGATATTACACCTAATCCACCTTCTAAACTTACGTTACCGGCTAATTTATCCCAGCTTATTCCAACACCCATTCCACCTTGTATAATTGGATGTTTAATTTCATATTTACCTATTTTCACAATTAGCCTTTTGTTTTATTAATATTTTAGCAAAATTCTTTTTGCCTTTTTGTAAAATGTACTCACCTACGTCAAGATTTAGTTTGTCGTTACTTATCTTCACTTGATTTACACTAACTGCATTAGCTTTGATATCTCTTCTAGCTTGAGATGTAGAATTAACTAAGTTTGAATCAACTAAAGCTTGACAAATCCAGATTTCATTTTCAAATTTATATTCTGGAATATCAGTTGGTATATTCTTTTTTGCAAAAACTTTTTTAAATTCTTCTTTTGCTTTATTCCCTTGACCTTCTCCATGAAATCTATCTACTATTTCAATAGCAAGTGAATCTTTTACATCTTTTGGATGTAAGGTTTTATCATTAACACCATTTTTTAGTTCTTCTATATCTTTTAGTGATTTTGTAGATAATAGTTCATAATATCTCCACATTAATTCATCTGATATTGATAGAACTTTTCCAAACATATCAAATGCTTCATCAGTAACACCTATATAATTGTTTAAAGATTTAGACATTTTTTGAATACCGTCTAATCCTTCTAAAATTGGCATCATAAGAACCGCTTGTTGTTTACCTGTATTATACGCTTTTTGTAAAGTTCTACCCATAAGTAGATTGAACTTTTGATCAGTTCCACCAAGTTCAATATCAGTTCCCATTGCAACAGAATCATAACCTTGAAGAAGTGGATAAGTAAATTCACTTACAGCTATTGGAGTATTTGAAGAATATCTTTTTGCAAAATCATCTCGCTCTAACATTCGGGCAACTGTTAAGTTTGAAGCTAAAGATATCATTCCTCCAGTTCCAAGTTCTTTTAACCATTTAGAATTAAACATTACTTCTGTTTTTTCAGGGTCTAATATTTTAAATACTTGTGTTTTATAAGATTTTGCATTTTCTAAAACATCATTTTCACTTAAAACTTTTCTTGTCTCACTTTTACCAGTTGGATCACCTATGGTTGCAGTAAAGTCTCCTATTAAAAACTGTACGATTCCGCCAAATTTTTGGAAAGTAGCTAATTTTTGAATGAGAACAGTATGTCCTAAATGTAAATCAGGAGCAGTAGGATCAAAACCAGCTTTAACGTAGAAGTTCTCACCATTTTCATAATAATTCTTTATTAGTTTTTCAATACCTTCTAAGTCAATTATTTCAGCTGTTCCTCTTTTGATTTCAGCTATTGCTTCTTTAATTCTTTCTTCCATTTATCCTCTTTTCAAACTATTTATTATAGGCATCTTTTTTTGAAAAAAATTCTATAACTTTTGCTTTTTTTTCTATCATTCTTTTTACTTCATCAATATTTGATATATTCATTTCGAATTCGATATCACAATACTGTCTATATGAATGTTTTTCCCTTCCATAGTCAACAGATAAAATATAACCTTCATATTGGCTCATATAACCTAATAATCTAGCTAACTCACCTTTTGTATTTGGAAGGCTAACAACCATTTTATAATGGTATAAAGTATCCTTTGTCCATTTGCAAAAAATCATATCGTCATTATTGATAATCTTTTTATAAGCTTTATCACACATTTTATGATGTATTAATGCTTTATTACCATCTTTAAAAGCAACAATCTCATCAGCAAATTTAGGATGACAACAATGGTCAAATGATACAGAGTTAATACCGAAATTAGAATATATGAGTATGTTATCAAATTTATTTTTTTTAATTTTACTAGCATACATTTTAAATCTAGCTACAAAACCTTGTTCTTTTATGATTTTTTTTTCAATTTGATGTTTAACGTGTTTAAAATAATCAATAATATGTGGTATTTTATGTAGTGACACAACTTTAATAATAGAAGTTATATCATTTATATATTTTGAAAATACTGTATTAATAATATTTCTTCCACTCAATTCATCAATTTCTCTTTGTCTTTGAGAACACAAAAGTTTTATCTGTTTTTTTGCTCTATTTGTTTTTACCATATCATTCCAAGAACATCTGGGTATTTGATAATCAACAGTTTTAATAGAAACAATATCGGAACTATGAAGTTCAGATAAAAGAGGTCTTTTAACTTTATTTATAAAACATTCTATAGCATTATTACCTACTTCTGTATGTACTGCATATGCAAAATCATATGCAGTAGCACCACGTGGTAAATTAAAGGTGTCTCCATGAGGAGAATATACTACTATTTCTTCTGAATAAAGATCTTCTTTTGTATCAGCATAAAACTCTTCTACATTATCATTTGAGTATTCTAATGATTTTAACCAATTTAAATTTGGTTGTTGTTTTGCTCCACTTTTATACATCCAATGCGCAGCTATTCCATATTCAGCTACATTATGCATTTCTTGAGTTCTTATTTGAACTTCATAGATTTTTGAGTTGTAAAATACTGTTGTATGAATTGTTTGATAACCATTCTCTTTTGGAGTTGCAATATAATCTTTAAATCTAGAAATTAAAGGTTTATATTCTAAGTGTAAAAATCCTAATACTTTGTAACAATCTATGTCTTCATTAACTAATATTCTTATTGCAAGTAAATCTAGTACTTCGTCAATACTTACACCTTTTCTTTGCATTTTTAAGTAAATAGAATAATAATGCTTTATTCTTGAAAATATTTGTATTTTATTTAAATCAAAACCATTTTTTTCTAAAAGATTTTTTGTAGAAGATATAAATTTGTTAAATGTTAGTTGTATTGCATGCTGATGTTCTTTTATAAAGTCATCAATTTTTTTATATTCTTCTGGAAAAATATAAAAAAATGCTAAATCTTCTAAAGTATTTTTAATTGTAGAAATACCAAGTCTATGAGCTATAGGTACATAAACTACTAGAGTCTCTTCTGCAATTCTAAGTTGCTTATTTGCTGGTAATGCACCTAAGGTTAACATATTATGTAATCTATCACAAAGTTTTACAACTAATACTCTAACATCATCAATTGAAGCAATTAACATTTTTCTAAAAGTCATAGCTGAAGAGAGTAGTTTATTATGTGAACTTGAAGGAATAAGTTCATGTTCTCTTATTTCATCAATTTTTGTTAAGCCATCAACCATATGAGCAATATCATCGCCCCATCTTTTTTTAATATAATCTAATGAATATTGTGTATCCTCAACAACATCATGAAGTAATGCTGTTGCAATTAGATCTTCTTCATTTGAAAAGTGAGAAGCTACTGATGCAACCAAAATAGGATGAATACAATATGGCTCTCCACTTTTTCTAAATTGACCTTCATGTGCATTAATAATAAAATCGATAATTTCTTTCAATTTTGCAGTAATAGTTGCTTCATTTTCAAGAAGTTCTATAGCATCATTTAAATTATTGATACTTTGTATCTTATTAATAAAAGGATCCATTTTTTTCCTTAATAATTGTAAAAGCTTGTGCTTCTACAATTAATATTTATTTACTAAACCTTCTATTTTAAGTAAATCATTTGCAATTTCATCAATTGCAATATCAGTATATTTCATATTTTGAGTATTTTGTTCTAATAAAGGTTTAGCACCTTTACTTAATTCATCTGCTCTTTGTCCAACTGCAATAGCCAAAATATATCTATCATTATTAACTTTTTTTAAAGCTTTTGACATTCTTTCTTCTAATCTCATAATATTCCTTTTTTATTTAACAACTGAACATTTAGTATAATCACCATTAATTATACTTAGTAAATTGCCTTTTTCATTCATATTAGCTACAACAATTGGTAGTTTATTGTCTTTTGCTAATGCAATAGCTGTATCATCCATAACTTTAATATGATCTTCTAGTGCTTGATCATATGTAATTGTATTTAGTTTTTTAGCATCATCAAATTTCATTGGATCTTTATCATAAACTCCATCAACTTTTGTAGCTTTAATCAACATTTCCGCATCAATTTCAGTTGCTCTTAGCGTTGCAGCTGTATCAGTTGTGAAATATGGATTCCCAGTTCCTGCACTAAATATAACTACTCTTCCTTTTTCAAGATGTCTTTGAGCTTTTCTTACAATAAAAGGCTCAGCAATTTGTTCCATTTTAATTGCAGTTTGAAGTCTTGCACTTAATCCTTTGTGTTCTAATGCTTCTTGCATTGCTACACCATTTACAACAGTTGCTAACATTCCCATGTAATCTGCACTAGTTCTTTTAATAACACCATCTGCTGCTGCTGTAACACCACGAATTATATTTCCACCACCAATAACAATTCCAACTTCAATTCCATTATCTACTAATTCTTTTATCTCTTCAGCTATATAGTCTAGTATTTTTGTATTAATCCCATAACCTTCATCACCAGCTAATGCTTCACCAGAAAATTTTACAAGTACTCTTTTATTCATAGTGTTCCTTTAATAAATGTGCGATTATAGTTAAAAAATGATAAAAAAATGGTTAATGCTAATTTGTAATTTAAATTAACTTAAAGACCATTCATAAAAAGGTATTACTATTACTTCAATCTCACCTAAAAAAAATTCTTCGCTATTAGATACAGTAATGATAAAAAGCTCATTAATAGGATACTCTTCGATAACTTTTTTTATCTTTTTTATATTATCTTGCATTAGTATTGAGTTGAAAAATGGTATAGATACTATTGCTACTTTTTTATTAGGTATATAAAAATCAATATAGTCTAAATAAAATATATTCTTATATTTATTAATTAATTCACAAAATATTATATTTGTAAATTCATTTTTAAATTTCTTTTTATGTGTAATAGCGCTTAAGAAAGAGGGATTGTATGAATATATTTTTTTAACTGCTTTATCTTTTTTGTATTTTGGAATAAAATATAATATTCTGCTTTTTTCAAAGTTCTTGCACTCTTCATAAAATTTATCTTTAGATATTTTAATTTTTGTCTTAAGATTTAAGTATAATTGATTTAAAGATTTTTTTTGATCAATATTAAAAAATAAAATTTTTAAAATTTCTTGAGTTGTTTTATCTTTATTAATTAATATGATTAAATCATGCAGTCTATTAAATGTATGTATTTCGTCTATATTAACTACTCCAGGTAAATTTCCATTTTTCAAAAACATATTAAAACTTTGTGTAATAGGTTGATTTCTTTTATCGTGTAATAAATACTCTTCAAAATCTAAAGGTGTTAAAAATAATTTTTTAAAAGATTTTAATTTTATGTCAGATTTAGTTGAAATAATTATACTATCACAGTAAGGAACTTTAAAATCAAATTCAAAATTTTCTAATACAATTACTTTTATTTTATTGTTTAAAACAAAATCTTCTAGATTTTTTTCAATCTCATTTTTTTCATTTCTATAATCATTAAAATCAATATATATATAGTCTTTAGTATCAAAATTAGATAAATAATCAAAAATCAAAAAACTCTTCCCAGATTTTGGAGGACCAGTTATAATTGTTTTAGGGTGTGTAATTCTTGTCTTACGCTCAATAAAGTTTATTTTTGAAAATTCTAGTTCGTAGCAAAATTCGAGAGTTGTCATTTCTTATTTTCATATAGAATAATAGCTTCTTTAATTGCATTTATATAACTTTTAGTATTTAGTTTTCTATTATCTTTATAAGCTATATCAAAAGCTGTTCCATGATCAACAGAAGTTCTTATAATAGGTAAATTCAAACTTACATTTATACTTTCATCAAAGTATAATGCTTTTAATGGTGCTAAACCTTGATCATGATACATTGCTACAAAATATTTATAGTTCTTTCTTGATATTGGAGAAAAGGCAGTATCAGGTACCATTGGGCCTTTAAAAATATTTTTACCAATTTTTTCATTTGCATTTGCGATGGCTTTAAATATTTGTATTTCTTCTTCTCCTAAAATTCCATTATCACTTGCATGAGGATTTAAGCCTAAGACACCTATTTTTTTAGCTTTTACATTTTTATAAAAATCTAATAAAAAATTAGTTAATAACTGTTCATCTATTTTTTTAGCTACCTTTTTAAGTGCAATATGTTCAGTAAAAAGTGAAACAAACATCTTGTTACAACCTAACATCATAATTGCATTTTTTTTAAAAAAGTCTCTTAATACTTCTGTATGCCCTTTATACTTTATATCTGCTTTATTCCAAGATTCTTTATTTATTGGTAAAGTTACAATAGCATCAACTTTATTTTTCTTAGCTAAGTTAATTGCTTCAATAAACGAGTCATAAGAAAATTTACCAGATTTTTTTGATACATGGGCTGGTTTTATATTAAATGTACCCTTAATATTATGTATAACGAAATTATCTGGAATATTTATATTTAATTTTAAAGAAGCTTGGAAAAGCATTTTTTTATTTATACAATAAATTGGATTACAAATTTTAGATATTTTATTGTGGGTTTTTAAAGCAATTTCAATACCAATTCCATTTAAATCTCCTACTGATATTGCAATTGTAGGTTTAGTTAAAATCATATTAATTCTTTCATCTGTATAATTGCTTGTCTTAATCCAGTAAAAACAGAACGTGCAATAATACTTTGCCCAATATTTAACTCCTCTATATTTTTAATAGAAGAAATTTCTGTTACATTTTGATAATTTAGTCCATGTCCTGCAGCTACTTTTAATTCTAATTTCTTTGCTATTTTTGCTGATTTTTTAATATTTTTTATAGATTCTTTTAATAAAGATTGCAACTCATTTCTTGGGATTTCTAAATTTTTAATTGAGTGGTGAGTATACTTAAGAGAACTATTTAGCATAGCATAAATATTTGCAAATGCACCAGTATGAAGCTCTATCCATTCTACTTCTAATTTTGAACTAAGTTCAATCATTTTTTTGTCTGGATCAATAAATAAAGATACTTCTATTTCATTTTCATGTAGTTTTTTTACAGCTTTTTTAATTCTTTTAAAGTTTGAGTCTAAATCTAATCCACCCTCAGTAGTAACTTCTTCTCTTTTTTCTGGAACTAATGTTGCTCTTGCTGGTTTTAATTTACATACAATATCAATAATATCATCATCAATTGCACACTCTAAATTTACAGGAAGTGATGACTGTTCTATAATAATTTTTGCATCATTATCATGTATATGTCTTCTATCTTCTCTTAAGTGGATAGTGATTTGATCAGCACCACTTAATTTACAAATACCAAGTGCATCAATAGGGTTTGGGTCATTTATTTTTCTAGCTTCTCTCAAAACTGCAATATGGTCAATATTTACTCCAAGTAACAAATTAAATCCTTTTTATGATAAATCTTTTAATGTTGCAATATTAGCTGCAAGTTTATTATGTACTTCTTTGTACTCATCTTCTGGTTTTGAATCAGCTACAATTCCAGCTCCTGCTTGAAAAATAACTTTGTCTTTTGTTAACATTGTAGTTCTAATAGTAATAGCACTATCCATATTTCCATCAAATCCAAAATATGCAATACTTCCAGAATAAAAATTTCTTTTTATTCCTTCAAATTCTGCTATTAATTCCATAGCTCTGATTTTTGGTGCTCCTGTCATAGTCCCAGCTGTAAAAGTTGCAGCAAACAGATCAAACATATCATATTTTTCATCTATGATTGCCTCAACATCTGATACTATATGCATTACATGAGAATATCTTTCAATTCTCATTAGATCAGTTACTTTTACTGTTCCAGCTTTAGCAACTCTTCCTACATCATTACGTCCAAGATCAACTAACATAAGATGTTCTGCTCTTTCTTTCTCATCATTTATTAGTTCATTTTCCATTTCTAGGTCTTTATCTAAATTTCTACCTCTTTTTCTAGTTCCAGCTATTGGTCTTAATAAAAGATGTCCATCAACCAATTTAACCATAACTTCAGGAGAACTTCCTGCAATTGAAAAATCTTCAAACTCAAGTAAAAATAGATATGGGCTAGGGTTTTTACTTCTTAATGCTCTATAAAAACTTAAATGATCTATATGAGCTTTTTGTATAAATCTGTTAGACATTAGTATTTGAAATACATCGCCAGAACGAACCATCTCTTTAGACTTTGCTACCATATCAAAGAATTCTTCTTTAGTAAAGTTAAATTTACCTTCATCTATAATTGTAGCTTTTTTAAGTGGAGTAAATTCATAAGGAGTAAAAAGTTCTTTTTCGATTTTTTCTAAATCATCTTTTTTTGAATCAACTGATGTAACCATTATTAATTTTGAAGTCTTATGTGCAAAACCTAAAATTATATTAGGTCTTATTAAATCTAAATCAGGGATGTTTAATTGATCAGTTAATTTGTTCATTGGTTTTTTTAATTTTGGTTCAAACTCTTTTCCAATATCATAACCAATATTGCCAATAAATCCATCAACTAGTCCTATACCAAGTTCTTGTGCTTTTTGTTTGTAAAATTTTTTATCAAATTTTTTATAATATTTTTGTAAAAACTTTAAGGGATTTGACTCTACTTCTTTTATTAAACCATCTTCATTTTTATAAAAACATGTGTTGTTCTCATACCAAACTCTTTCTCTAGCTCCTATAGCTATAAATGAATAATTACCATCAGCAGAGTTAATAGTACTTTCAAATAAAAAAGTTATTTCATTTTTATATATATTTTTAATTTTTTCATAGATAGATACAGGAGTAAATTGATCTAGAAAAAGTTCCTTTGAATAAAATTGCATTAATTGTTTACCTTATTAGAATGTTAAAATAAATGCCCCAGATATATTTAATTTTTTCTTTATATCATCATTTGCTAATTTAGCTTGACCTTTTGATGAATAAGGTCCAATTAATACTTTATGGAATAATTTATTGTTAATACTTATTTTATAGATTTTATATTTAAAATCTTTGTCTGAAATTCCTTTTAAATATTTAGAACTTGGCATTTTTGAAAATGCGCCAATTTGTACAAAAGTTCCTTTAGGTTTACTTGTTATTACTTTATCACTATTTGTTTTTTTCGTTATTTTTGTTACAGGTTTACTTACTTTCTTTTTTAATGTAGATTTTGTTAGATCTTTTTTCTTTTGAGAATTATAAATTCTTTTCTTTTCATTTTTTGAAAGCTTTTCTTTTTTCTTAACATTAAAAACGTCAGCTTTAGATTCTTTTATTACTTCTTCAATCTCTTTTTCTTCAATTTTTTTAAGATTTAATTCTTTGTCAATAATCTCTTCTTTTTCTAATTTTTCTTCTTTCTCTTTTTTAATATTTTTTAATTTTTCATTTATAATTTTTTGATATTGTTCTTCAATATTCTCATTGTCTAAAACTTTTTCAGTATGAGACTCTTTTGATTTAGAAAATGAATCATTAGAACTTGATTCATTGCTTAAAAGGCGAATGATTATAATAGTTAATAAAAATAAGATTACTAAAATTAATCCAAGAACCAAATACTTCTTTTTATTGATTTCATTTGAAGAAGGAGATTTACCAAGCATAATATCACTATATTCTTGCTCCTCTTGTATCTGTACTTCTCTATCAAGTTTTGGAGGAAGTGAACTATTTTTAACTGTTTCTTCAAATGTTGATTCAGCATTATTTATTTCAGTTAATCTTTGTTCAATCTCTTCTTTTTCTTGTTTTAGTTGAACTTTTTTTATAAAATCTTCGCCTCTAATTTCCATAATTATCCTTAATTTAACAAGTTTTGTAATTATCCAATATTTTTTTAATAAGTACTTTGATTATAAATCACAAAATCACGAGCAAGAGTTTTTAACTCAGCTTTTATAGATGTTTGTAATTCAGTGTTATTAATATCATCTAATACATCACACATTTTGTTTGCAATAATTTCAAACTCTTTTTCTTTCATTCCACG
>JAAETO010000211.1 GCA_024228275.1 Arcobacter sp. | reverse complement strand
TGAAGCTTCCCAAGAGATAAACCTAGATACAACAGATGGAATATCTTTAAAATGTGGAGGAAATGTACTAACAGTAGATAACTCAGGAATACATTTTAAAACTCCAAATTTTGCAAATAATAGTGCTCATGGTGGAGTTAGTGCTACGGAGGTCAAAGGAACGATTATTAACTCATATTTTTCTTATGGAGAAGAACAGATACGATTAAATAGTATATCAAGGCATTATGTAGATTTAAATTTACATATTGAAACATTAGGTTATTCAACTGGAGAGAATGTAAATGTAAATGTAAAAGTAGGAGAGAAAATATATAGTTTCTCTTCTAAAGTTGAAAAAGACGGTTCAGCGATTATATTAGATATATTTAAAAATGAGAGTTTAATTTTTAAGGAGAAAGAATAATGAGTATTTTAGAAATTGAAATTGAAGGTGAAACTATAAATGAATTATTAATTAAAAGACCTAGATATGACGATATTGAAGTACCTTATATTAAAATTGATAAATATATAGATAAAAGTGTGGATAGATATTATTGTAAAAGATTTGAATTAATTCATCCTGATTTATATACTTTATGTCTTAGTGGTGACTCTAATTATCAAAATACTTGTGCAATTAGAATGAGTTATGGACTTAACATTGGAGGTTTTAAAATTAAAAAATATGCAAGAGAATTTTTAAATGCACGTACAGGAGATAGTGTAATTGCAAGTGTTAATGGGATGATAAAGTATTTAAAGACTGAATTTGGGAAATCAGATTTAGAGTTTAATGGAAATATAGAAAATTTTAAATCAAAAATTGATGGTAAAAAAGGTATTGTTATATTTAAGATACCTATTTGGAATGATGCAACAGGACATGTTACATTATGGGATGGTAAGAAATGCATTGATAACTCAGAACATTTTTACGATAGTCCTACAGATTTATTATTTTGGGAGTTAAAATGAAAAAATCATTATATTTATTACTATTTTCTATTCTGACTACTTTAGTAGCTGAAGGTTTACCTCAAATAAAATATAAGCAAGAAAAATATAAAATTTTAAATGAAAAAGAGTCTGAAGAGTTAAGATATATCATTAGTTCTTTAAATAATGAAAAATTAGAAAAATATCTAAAGAGTGGAGTTAATCCAAATAGCTTTATTTATGGAAAGTTCAATTTTAGCTTATTACAATTTGCTGCTTCAAATCAAAATATAGAGGGATTAAAATTATTATTTAAATATGGTGCAGATGCAAATATTATTTCACCAAATTATTTTATTCCTCTAGTTTTAAGCGAAATATTAACTTATCAATTTTCTGATTTTAGTAATGAAATAAATATACTTATAGAAAATGGTGCAAACTTAAATTTAAAAACAGAATCCTACCAAAAAATAATATGTAATTCTTCAAGTATTATTAGAGCTCCTATTACTTATGCCAGAACAAAAAAGATGATTGAATTTTTAGTGTCTAAAGGTGCAGAAATAGAGCAAAAAAGTGCAGATGGGAGAACTATATTAGATTATATTTCTATATCTAAGCCAAAAATAAAACCTTGGCTTATAGATAATTATAATTTACCTAAAGTATATTTTAAATGTGGTTCTAAACGAACTAAACAAATTATAAAAGTCATTCATACAAAGAATGGATATAAAGAGTTTGATGAAAATGATATTTTAGTTTATGAGTTTAAAGATGGTAAAAAATTAAATCCTTAGATGTTACAAAAGAAGATAAATATGATAAAAAAACAGCACAAACCAAATCAGCAAGTAATTTTTCAAGGGCATTAGCTAAATCAAATAGAACAGCACTATTTAGTACTCAACAAAGTGTAGATGATATGATGAATCCTAAAGTCTTTTCAGAAAGATATTATAAACTTTTATCTAAAATCAAAGAACAAGAAGATAAATATGATAGTTCACCAAATCAAACAAATCTTATGGACATGCTTTTTACACTAATAGCTCATTCTCCTGTGCATAAAGGAATTGACACTTGGTCAAACTTAGGATTGTTTGGTATATCAGTTGTACTTGATAAAAAAGCAGAAATAAGTCTTGATAAATTTAAAGTTATAATAAATAAATTAAAAAATATTTTTAATAAAAGATATGTAGGAAATCTAGAAGCTTTTAATATTGGAGATTTAGAGTACTTTATGAAAGACTCCCACTCTACAAGTAGAAGATATTTACATCAAAAAGTAGAAGATTTTTTAAGAAAAATAGGACCAGAAAATTGAAAAAAACATTAATACTATTAAGTTTGATAATAAACTTATCTTTTGCAGAAGATAGCTTTATATCTATGTGTAAAAATCCAACACCTGAACAAAAACTTGTTATAAAAGGAATGCAAAATGCAAAAAATGAGTATAGACCTGAATATCTTAAGATAAAGACAGATGAACCTAAATTTTGTGAAATATTATTTAAAGAATATAATAGTGGCTTTAGAGGTATAACGGGTGCAAATATTACAGATATATCATTTTTAAAATATTTTACTTGGGTATCAAGACTTAATCTAAGAGATAACAAAATCACAGATATAACACCATTAAAATATCTTACAAACCTTACAAAATTAAATTTAAGTTCGAATAAAGTTTTAACAGGAGTGGAGAGCTTAGAAAAATTGCCATTAAAAAAGTTAGGGATTGTTTTTAGCGATGATTCAGTAGATTTAACACCAATAGGAAAAATTGAAACTTTAGAGCATCTTTATATATATAATGGTAAGAATAGCCAGATATTAAACAATCTAAAGAATATAAAAGATTTATCTTTATTATCAGTTGATATAAAAAGCCTATGTGATTTAAAAAATTTACAATCTCTAGAAAGCTTAGATTTAAGAGGGAATAATCTAAAATCTTTAGAGTGTATTGACCAATTTAAAAATCTAAAAAAACTTAGAATAGAAAGAAGCCAAATAACAGACCTAAACCCATTAGTAAAAATGGATAATTTTAAAAGATTAATGATAATAGGTGCTCCAGTAGAAGATATAACACCACTAGCAAAGATGAAAAACCTAGAATCCTTTATTTTTTCAAAAACAAAAATAAAATATTTAAGCCCATTAGCAAAATCTAAAAGTATAGAGTATGTAAGAGATACCTCAGAAAGATT
>JAAETO010000210.1 GCA_024228275.1 Arcobacter sp. | reverse complement strand
TTAGCCCGGACTGATAGTATATACTATCAGTCCGGGCTAAGGAGGGATTTGTGTTTACGAAATAAACCTACCCTAGAAAATTAAAAACTCTTAAGTTAAGGTACATTAACTTCAAAAACACAGATTAAACTTACCCTAAGAATTAAAACAGTCCTATTCTTAGGATACGTAATATTTGTAATTTTGAAATTCGCATTTTTAAACAAGCTCTAAATTCAAATCACTCACTTAAAGTGTACGAGAAATTGAGTGAAAGCAACAGCGAATATATCATGGCTACTTCTGCGGACAAACTTTCCCAAATTTTGCAAATTGCAATGGAGGAAGCTAGGAGTGGAAAGACCAACGAAGAAGTTATGGGTATTCTCGCAGAACAAGATCTACTCCCTAAGAAATTGCTCACGAAGAAGGTAGAAACTGCAAAAACTGTTTCTATCTTTGCAAGTAAGCAAGCGGAAGAATTAGCTGCTGGTTTAGAGCTAGATGTTGGTGCTGGTTCTGGAAAAGATGGACGATATACTTTGTCGGACATTAAGAAAATGCTTGAAGCACCCAAAGAAAAACCACCTGCAATTTCTCCATCTGCTTTGCAACTTGCAAATGAACACGATATTACAGTTACCGATATCGTTGGTTCTGGAAAAGATGGACGCATTATTCTTAAGGACATTCACAAAGCTATCAGTGACAGTGGAAGTGGAAGTGATGGCGAATTAAATATTTCGCCACATGCCCGCAAATCGGCCGAAGAGGCAGGAATTCCACTGCACAAACTGAAAACTATCCAGGGTTCTGGCAAAGATGGGAGAGTTATTCTCTCTGATGTCGAGAAGTTTAAATCTGAAAGTGAAGAGAAATCATCTTCTTCTGACAGCGAAGATTCTTCCGATGACGAAGAAAAGACACCAAAATCTGAAAAGAAAATTGCGAAAAAAAAGCAGTAGATTAACAAAATTTAAAAAATAAAAAAAAAAAATAAAAATTTAAAAAAAGCGTCCTTTGGGACACAAAAAACTACGTGTACATTGTTTTTTTAGACATAATGAGATATTTTGGAACTTGGGCTGAAGCACAGGCACGCATCCGCACTAATAAATCGTGGGCGGACACAGTTGAAGATGATGAAGAAGATCCAAATGAATGGTTATTGGAAAAAAATCCATTCGATTTTATTCATCCTTCATTACATAGATCAGGCGATATATATAATGATTATGGAAAAAATATATCAGCACAACAACGCCGCCAAGAAAATTATTCTGAATGGAAATTAGTTATCTATTAAATTAAAATTTTAAAAATATATAAATAAAAAAAATATATAAATAAATAAAAAAAAAGTGTTCTTTGGAACACATTAAACTACGTGTACATTGTTTTTTTATCGATTATTTGATGCCGATTGGTAACCATTATGGAATTTTTAAATCTAAAAAAGCTAAAATGTTAGCGATTAATTATGGTTTAGATTTAAATAATAAATTTGCATATGGTAAATCCGCTGATGATAAGAATCTAATTACGTTTAATGATGTTATATGGATATGTGAAAATTTATGGCGATCACATTTTACATATGGTATGCCACCCCCTATTATAGTTGATGATTATGATTATATTATGTGGAAAAATATAGTTGGTTAATTTTTTGAATTCAAACATTAAAAAAATTAAAAAAATTAAAAAAAAAAAGTGTCCTTTGGGACACATAAAACTACGTGCACCTTTATTATGATTTCGAGCATTAACACTATTTTGTATCTTTCAAACAAATACAATTTACCATCTGATGTTTCGCATTGTATTTTTATACATTTACAAAATAATGCTGCGACCATTATAATTAATAAATGGTATAAACATATATTTTTACATAATTCTTTATTAATTAATTTAATTAATAAATTAAATATTAAAAGAGGATACGATCATTTTACTGAAACTATATTTTACTATTATGATTTATATGAAAAACATAATTTCAAAATATTAAAATATTGTTTTAAAAAAATTAATATTTCTATATGTGATAAATTATGGTGGATTAATAATCCAATTAATTTTTTAAGGAATGGTAGTTATTTTATTGATGAAACAAATTCTAACAATATTAAAATTATAAAAAATTATTATGAATGTATATCATTAATTTACAATAAAAAATTATTACATTAAAATTATTAAATTAAAAATAAATAAAAAAAAAGTGTCTTTTTGCGACACATTAAACTACGTGAACATATTTTTTATTTTATTTAAAGTTTAATTTATTGTAATATTATTATAAATGAATTCTTGGGCTGACGAAATTGAAAATTCTGAAATTGCAAAAGCTGAAATTAAAATATTTAATGAAAATAATGATAATACATGGTGGCCCCCACGTATTGTATCTGAATATACATTTGATCCTAATATTAATTATTTTATTGAATATAATTTTCATGAATATGATGATCTTGGTCGTAATATTACTTTACAAGAAAAACGACAATCTTTAATTCCATGGACAATTGTAAAACATAAAAAAAATAAATTTAAATAAATAACATATATTTATATATTAT
>JAAETO010000209.1 GCA_024228275.1 Arcobacter sp. | reverse complement strand
TCAATTATTTTTGAACTACAATTAATAGAAACAAAAACTTCATAAATAATTCCATTAACATTTAAATTTAATAACGTTGGATCTTTCTTTTCAATAATGCCTTCTAAGCCTACAATCATTTTTTTTCTCTTGATTTTTTAAATTTCAAAGTATTTAATTAATAATAAATAATATTCATTATATAATATTTTTGCTTAAAATATTAAGGTTGAAAAATTCTAAAATTAATAACAAAAAAAATTGCCAATAAAATTATATTTTCGCTATTTATGCTAATGACTATATCAAGTTTAATCATTACTTACTTTACAACTAATCAAGTTAAAAAAGATTCAATTATTACAACTAAAGATAATCTAGAAATGTTAAATGAAGCTATGTTTCAAAGTCTAAGAAATGCTATGAATACAGGAGACTCTATTCAAATAAAAAATGCAGAAGAAGAAGCTCGTCAAATCAAAGGTGTATCAAACTTAACAATCGCAAAAAGTAAACCATTAATTCAAATGTATTCACCAGGTTCAAAATTTACCACTGATGAAACTATTTTGTCATCTTTTAAAACAAAAAATGATCAATTAATTGAGATCAACAATGATAATGAACACTCTTTAAGAATGATTAAACCAATGATTGCAACTAAAGAGTGTTTAGCCTGTCACGCTAATCAAGAAATCGGCGATGTAATTGGGATTATGGATTTAACTTTTTCATTAAATGAATCAGATGAAAGAATAAGTTATCTTTTAATTAAAATTTTAATTATGTCTTCTTTATTTAGTATATTAACCATTGTATTGATATTAATAGTTGTTAAAAAAGCAACTAAACCAATTGAAAGTTTAAAAGATGGTTTTGAAAATTTACTTAAATCAAATGATTCAAATATTAAATTAAACATTAAGTCAAAAGATGAAATTGGTCAAGTTGCTAATTTGTTTAACTCATATATAGATAAAGTAAGAGAGGGTATAAGACAAGATGAATTAGTAATTGAAGAAGCAAATGATATATTAGAAAAGACTGGTAATGGATTCTTCGTTTATCAAGTAAAGTCTACAGCTTCTAATCCCTACGTAGAAGATTTAAAGAATAAATTAAATACAATGATTTTACAGACAAAAAACACACTTGACAAAATTAATATAACACTTAGAAATTACTCGGAATCAAGATTTGATTATAAAATTGAAGATAAAAATATATATGGAGATTTAGGTTCAGTAACATCAGGATTAAAACTTGTTGGAAATAACACATCTGAAATTTTAGCAATGGTAATGAATACAGGAGATGCTTTAAATAAAGATACAAGAATATTATCAAATGCTGCAAACGAATTATCTGCTTCTTCAAATAAACAAGCAGCATCTTTAGAAGAAACAGCTGCTTCTTTAGAAGAAATTACAGGAAATATTCAAGCAAATACAGCATCTTCTATGGAAATGTCTAGCTTTGCAAATAATGTAACTCAATCTGCTAAAAATGGACAACAACTAGCAATCAAAACAGCAGGATCAATGGATCAAATTAATACACAAATAGGTTCAATAAATGTAGCAATTGAAGTAATTGATCAAATTGCATTTCAAACCAATATTTTATCTTTAAATGCTGCAGTTGAAGCAGCAACTGCAGGAGAAGCAGGAAAAGGTTTTGCTGTTGTTGCTCAAGAAGTTAGAAACCTTGCAAATAGATCAGCAGATGCAGCAAAAGAAATTAAAGATTTAGTTGAAAGTGCTACGCAAAAAGCAAATGATGGGAAACAAATATCAGATGAAATGATAAAAGGTTATGAAGAATTAAACACTAATATTAACTCTACAATTGAAAAAATAGAAAATGTTGCAAGTTCATCAAAAGATCAAGAAAGAGGGATAACTCAAATTAATGATGCTGTAAACTTATTAGATCAAGTTACTCAACAAAATGCCCAAGTAGCAGAAAAAATATCTAATATGTCAGATAACATATCTGAAATGTCAAATTCACTAGTAACTGCAGCATCAAGAGCTAATTTCTTAGAAAACTCAAGAGAAGAAGTATGTGATGTAGACCTAGTATACAATACGGCAAAATTAAAAGTTAATATATTAAGCTTAAAAGATGATATATATTCGAAATTAGGAAATAATATTAGATGGGAAACTAAAAGTTGTATGTCAATCAAAAATTGGGTAAATAAGTATTTAATTGATAATCCAGATTGCGATAAAAACTTATTAGAGGAACTTATACAATTAAACAATAATCTAAGTTTAAAACTTCAATCATTAGTTGATTCTAATGCTAATAAAGAAGATAATAAAATATTAAATCAAAAAGCAAAAGATATTGAAATTGAATCTTTAAGAATTTTTGGTAAATTAAACGGAATTAAAAAATCAGCCTGTAAAAGATAAAAGAACAAATCTTTTATCTTTATCTTAAATAAATATTATTTAACCTTGCATACTTTTAATAAGTTCTTCTAATTCTTCATTTGAAACTGTTTCATTATCATCTCCTGCAATATGCTTAGCAGAAGAAGCAATATTGTACTTAGAAGAATCTATATTATTATGCTCACAAACGTAATTAACAACTCTTTCTATCTTTTGTCTATGTAAATCTTGATGTTGTAATAATCCAAAAGATTTGCTAATCAAATCTCTTAATTTTTTTATTTCAGAATTATTTATATTTTCTTCTAATAATTTAGAATCAATCTTTTCTAAATTTTCATAAATTGAAATTGAATTTATTTCAGACTCTTTAATTACATCGCAAAGTTCAACGATAAGCTCTTCATATGTCATAACAAGACCTTTATTATTATATATATTAAGTTTATCTTAATTTTACTTAAGTAAATAATTAAAAAATATTTACTTTATTAAAAATAATAAAATTTTACTTATGAATAAGCTCTGAAATAAATTCTGTCGCATAAGATCCTTTAGGTAAAGTAAATTGTAATTCCATCCAATTCTTATCTTCTTTATAATTTGTTTCAATATCGTCAGGGAATATCCAAGAAAATCTTCTTGCTCCATCTTCTTGCATCTTTTTATCAAATTCTTTTTCAATTAAAGAAGATAAACCTTCTGCTGTTTTAACTCTTTTACCACACAACAATCCAGTTGCGACTCTATCTCTATTAAAAAACTT
>JAAETO010000208.1 GCA_024228275.1 Arcobacter sp. | reverse complement strand
GTTCATAAGCTTTTTTTATTGTTTTGTTTGGGATTTTTCTTGTTTCTTGTAAAATTTTTAAAACAGAATTTTTTGAATATTTATTCCCTATTAAAGCTATTGCGTAAGCTGAAGATTTTAGATTATCCTTTAATTCTGAATAATATAAATAAGATAATCCTTGATAAGCATTATAGTGTCTTTTTTTTGTTGCTTTTAAATATAGTTCTTCTGCTTTTTTATAGTCTTGAAATTCTTCTTCATAGAGATATGCTAAATTTGTTATTGCAACTTTATCTTCTTTTAATCTAGGGTTTTCATATAATTTTATAGCTTCTTTATATTTTTCTAAATCCATATATAAAGTGGCAAGATTCATTAACGCCTCATCACTCCCAAGTTCAATAGCATTTTTACACCACTTTATAGCTTCTTCATACTCTTTTTTCATTTGATAGGCATAACACATATAATTTGAAGTTTGGGCCATTGGTTTCATTGAGTTTGAGTATTTGTACCATTGTATTGCTTTATCATAATCTTTTAGTTCTTCTGAGTAAGCGTATCCTATTTGGGTGGCTGGGATTGGGTCTTTTTTTGCATCCTGCCAATTACTAGTATATCCATCGACTGTAGATTTAGCCTTTTTATCCCACTCAGGCATAGGCAAAGAAGCACTGTATTTAATTTCTTTTTTCTTAAGTGATTGGCTATTGTTTTCACAAGCTGTGAAACTTAAACTTATTATTCCTATTAAAACTACTTTAACTACTCTTTTTATCATTACTCTTTTCCTTTTAATAACTCTTCATCTTCTACTAAAAAACTT
>JAAETO010000207.1 GCA_024228275.1 Arcobacter sp. | reverse complement strand
CTAATTCATATGTTTAACCTAGATCAACTCCAATTCCGCAGATCAGATTATAGTCGGAGAATATGAAGTAGAACATCACACTGAGCAGCCGCCAGGATCCATCTATCCAGTGCTTGACGTTCAAAGATGGCAGTCCAGCCAACCAGTTGCCAGGAGCCTGGAGACAGCTAAGCATGAATAGCCACCTTGACTAGATATCCTGTAATATTGAGTGGAAGTGAATGCACACCATGTCATGGCATTGTATGTCCATTGTGAGAATCAATATGCAAAGATAATGAAAGTCCCACCTCCCCACATTTATGATGGCTAATCAGCTGCACATTTCTATGAGATTAAACCCGCCGCTGGAAATGTGGCCCATAAATAACTAGGGGGGCAGAGCACAGCCAGCCCCCACCCCCAAGCTCTGATAACATTATTCTATTGTGTCTATTTTTGTATCATATTATTTGAATTAGTTGTATTTCTACCTTTAATGTGTATTCTTCAAAATAAACTTAAAGTGATTAGAAAGCTAATACCGTTCTTATACAGACAATAGAGGAGCCCTAGCTGATCTCAAAAAACTAAGTCATTATGAATTTTGTTAACATATAAATTTTTGGTTTAAAAAAAACTGTATTTTTTTGTGGCATCAAAATTTTTATAAGAATATTTATACTTAAAGGCTTGTTGTAGAATTGAATTTTCTCTTGTTTTTATAAAAGATAAGCAACATTTTTTTCTATAGCAACTGTTGATAAAGATTAGTTACACCCTTTGGGCAATATTTTATGGCATGTTATCAATTAATTAAAAACATCTTTATTTCTTAAATTTTCAGAAAAAAATTTAACCTTTTTAATCCACTTCATTACGATACATTTATTCATTTCTTAGTGAAAAAAAAACCATTCATAATGTATCTGAAATGTCCATGTAAAAAAAGTTCAGTTCTTAAACAAATCATTAAAAAAAGAATTATGTTAACATTAAAAATTACACGGATTTTCAATTTTTAACCTTTTAAAACATACACCATTAAAACATCATTTGTAAAAACCAGAATAACCAACTTTTTAAGAAAGAATTAATGTTTAAAATATTTTTTTCAAACAGGAGGCAATTACAGAATAAGAAATATACGACATTTTCCGAAGGGATAGAGGAAATTATGATTTTTAATTTTAAGAACATACTTTATTCTCTAAATTGGATAAATAATTGGATATTGTTAAACCCTGTGTTTGTAAATTGTAAATTTGCCAACCCTGTCAAATCGAAGATTTCTATTGGATGTCAAAGTAGGCCTAGGCCTGGTTTTTGAACGCCAAAAATAAGATTATAATTACATTGATTCAACAAACGTAATTGCCATGAGAGTTTTTTTAAACATCAAAATTGATTGATTCAATATTCTAAACAGTTTTTATAAATCTATATCCTTTTTTGGGGGGTTTTAAGATTGCTAATTTAATAATAATGCAAAATTTATGGGATAAAAGACTTATAAAAAAAATTGTCCAATTTTTTTTATAAGTCTTTTGGCCATAAAAATCAAATTAAAAGGTTAAAATATTTTTGTTCTATATAAACCTACTTACATTAACCCTTCTTATATGCCCATAAAGTTTCAGGTTAGGTTTAGAATCCCTTTAATAATATTGAATCAAAAGAAAAATGGTTTTCTGTAAAAAATATACTCGTGTGATAATTGCCATAAATGCGTAAATCGAAAAGATACTTTTACGGAACAAAACATAAATATGCACTTAATATACAAGAATAAAATGAAGCTTCCTGGAAAAATATAGAGTGCGATATATTAAACGAACGAGGAAATTAAATGCCTTTTAGATTTTCACTTCAAAATTAGGTTAGGTAAACAAAAATAAAATAAAAGAAAACTAAAGAGTAAGTGGATATTTTTAAAGATTCTTTGGTTTATTTTG
>JAAETO010000206.1 GCA_024228275.1 Arcobacter sp. | reverse complement strand
GAATCGGTGATCAGGCACGCCAACGCCACATCAGTGTCAACTGTCGCCGGCCACGTCGCCGACGCGGCAGCGCCGAACACGTTCGCAGCGACAGAAGAACGGAGGGTGACAGCCATCAGACCGTCGTCTCGATCGCCCCAGGAGTGGGGGTAGTGGCATGACGGGTGACACCGTAAATGTCGGTAGTCACATAATCCAGAACCGCCCCCGCCCCATCCAAATTCCCCCCAGTGCTGGGCCGGAAATCGTAGCCGGCGTAGTCCTCGAGGTCGGGTGCCGTGTTCCACCCTGAGCCCAGGACCGGGTTGGTGCCGGGGGAGCTCACGCGATCGTTCCAGTAGTTCTCTTCGGAGTGGAAGGCGTTGTTGTCGACGGTGACGGTGGTCGCGTACCAGTCGGTCAGGACTGCTTTGCCGCCTGTCCATCCGGTGTCGGGGTTGTCTCCGGCGATGCAGACGTTGTTGCGGAGTTCGATGTCGTCGCCCGTGTTGTAGACGATCTCACCGGACCGGTTGTTGGAGCCCGCCTGCCGGGGGTTGTGTTCAAACCCGGCCCATTCGTTGGTGTGTGCCCGGCGGGTGTCCTGGTAGTTGGCGTGGGCGCCGTTGTCGTAGGTGGTGTTGTAGCAGAAATCCACCCCAGAATCGGTGTCGTAGTAGACGAAGGCGTTGCCGCCGCAGTTGTAGACGATGTTGTTG
>JAAETO010000205.1 GCA_024228275.1 Arcobacter sp. | reverse complement strand
GCGCAGGTTAGGCTTGTTTTTTTGGAATCGAACTCTAGCAGAACAAGCCTAACCTGCGCGTAAAACGCGCGTGAGTTGAAACCCCGGGAGCGTGAATTTCATTTTTCGTGTCGGGACCCCCGTTTACACCGTACCAAGAATTTTTTCCCAATTTTGAATGTCTCGATCGAATTCAGCGCCCAAGAAAACCTCCGGAGACACGTTTTTGTGATATAAAATGGAGGAATAATGCAATTACCGTGAAAATCGTGGAATCCGAGGTCGATTTTCGAGTACTGCAGACCAACGACTGGACGAATATGGCTACGCAGCTTATTCTCAAACCACCGGTACTAGGGCTATCTTCAGCGAAAATTTCAGCTCAATCCGTTCAGTACTTGGCTCTCCACTTGATCAGAAGAAGAAGAACAAGAACAAGAACAAGAAGAAGATGAAACAAACATGCCTCCCCATATGAATCCTAAAACCCCTCCCGGGGTTTCAACAAGAACAAGAACAAG
>JAAETO010000204.1 GCA_024228275.1 Arcobacter sp. | reverse complement strand
TTTTGTTTTAATTCTTTAAATATTTCTTTATGAGATTGCTCCAATACAGGTGAGTCTATACCTTTTTGAACTTCTTTTACTAAGTGCGATAAATCATGATTATTAGATTTTGATAAGAGTGTGTTATACTCTTCAATTGGTAATACTACAGATACTCTGTTACCACTATCATCTATAATATATTGAGGATGAAGAATCATTGGCATTGTCATAATAATACTCCTAAATTTTAATATATTTAATTATATCTAAACTCTAATAAATCCCCTCAACAGCAGTAACCTTATTTTCTTCTTAAAAAATATACATAAGTAATCACAACTAATTAATCTCTAATAACATTTTAGATATAATAGTCTTATGAGACCATCAAAAAAACTAGAATTAAATAAAGAACAAATAACCCAAATAAAAAGTATTATTAAGAATGATAAAAAATATAGAACTACACAAAGAGCACAGGCTTTACTGTTACGATATAAAGGTATATCTGTTGCGGATATATCTTTTGTATTAAATGTTTGGAAAGAGACAGTTTATATATGGATTAAAAATTATAAAGCTGTTGGTATAGATTCATTATATGAAAAAGATGGTCGTGGAAGAAAATCTATTTTTAAAGATATACCAAAGGATGAAATAAAAGAATTAGTGGATACAAAGGCATCTATACCAATTATAAATGCAAATATAAAAAATAAATATGGTATAGAAGTATCTAATGAATCTGTTCGTAAGTTTGTTAAAAAAAACTCTGCTTCAGCTTCACAAGAGTAAAAAAGATACCGCCAAAGAAGCCTGATAATAAGCTATATGAAGTAAAATTAGCTAAACTTATTGGTTATGAAAAATTAGAGGCTCAAAATAAAATAGATATTTTTTATTTTGATGAAAGTGGATTCTCACAAACTTCAAATATACCTAAATTATGGACACCAGTAGGAACAACTGCAATAATTAAAACATTTGTAGCTAAAAGAATAAATGTTTTAGGTTTTTTATCTAAAAATGGTACTTTAAAATCATATATTGCAGATGGTAGAGTAAATAGTGATAAAGTTATTGATGTCTTTGATGATTTTGCAAATAGTTTATCAAAGCCAACTATAGTAGTTCTTGATAATGCTTCTTATCATAAATCTAAAAAGTTTAAAGCAAACCTTTATAGATGGATGAATCAAGGATTGACCCTGCTATATCTACCACCATATTCACCACAATTAAATATTATAGAAATTCTTTGGCGATTTATGAAATATGTTTGGATTGACTATAAAGCTTATTTGAATTTTGATAATTTAAAAGAATACATAAAAACTATATTTGAAAAATATGGAGATGAGTTTATAATTAATTTCAAGCAATGGAAGGATGAAATTAGCGATGTAAAATTACTACCTTATTATAATAAGTGATTAGAGTTTAATTAGTTGTAGGTACTTATCTTTTGCCAATTATATTTACTATTTTTTAATGCTCTATAATATACATCTTTAGTTAAACTCTCTTTAGAATATTTAATAAATTCAGATATTTTTTTATTGATGACTATCATAAATATAAAGTGTAAAAGTATTGTTGAAGTTGTAGCACCATCTTTCTTGACAAAATTACTTTTTTTTAAAATTTTATCTATTTTTATATCTCTTAAAACTTTAATTATTGGATTTTTTAATCTTGAACTAACTTCATCTGTGATAATATTTTCATAACTCATAAATACGCCTTAGTATGTTTTTTGTAGTAATGAATTATACTGTAAAGTGCCTATTTATGGGGTTAAACTGAGCTTTTGTATGTGCGAAAGTTGAGTTATTGATTATCAAGATGCTATGAACGGCTCTATTGTTTATGACCTAGTATCACTGCTTAAAGACCTTTATATTCAAATATTTAGTGTTGATAATTCAAATAGTATAATTAATGCTAAGAGTATAGAAAAGGCTTTTAATGCAAGTGGTTTAGTTGTTGATGTAACTCAACTTTCGCACATACAAAAGCTCAGTTTAACCCCCTA
>JAAETO010000203.1 GCA_024228275.1 Arcobacter sp. | reverse complement strand
TGCTTTATATCTTGTTACATAAAATTCAAAATAACTACTCCATTTTTTACTATAATTATGATTCACTTTTAAATGCGTGTTCCACTCGTTCACTTTAACTTCGCCTGCCTCTGTATCTGTTGGAATATAATCTTGATCTTCTTTGTAATATCTTAAAGAAGCAAATAGTTTGGTTTTATCACTTAAGTTATAATTAAATTTAGTTTTAGAAGTATAGTTAACATAAGGATCTACCGTATTTACATCTACAGCATTTGCTAAATCGTAACCATCACTACTATTTCTATTTATAAATGAACTGATAGAGAATTTCTCTTTCTTATAATTAAGGGTTAAACTAGCATCATGTGTATTAAAGGTCGAAAATTTATAATCTAAATCACCTTTAAAACCTATCTTTTTAGGGTTATCTGTTATTATATTTATAACACCTCCAAGCGCCTCACTACCATATAAACTCGATGATGCTCCTTTTACTATTTCAATCTGCTTAATATTTCCAACACTAACTCTACTAATATCCAAAGCTCCAGCAGAACGACCTACAATAGGAACTCCATCAATTAAAATTAAAGTGTATTCTGATTCTAACCCTTGCATTTGTATACCCTCTCCTCCAGTAAATTCAGAAACTGTTATCAATCCAGTTTGTTCATTCAAAATATTGTTTAACCTAATAGAGTTAACCGTTTTCAATTCTTGTTTTGAAACTAATTGAGCTGGTAAAGGTAAAGATGATAATTGCCTTAATGTTCTTGTAGCAGTTATAATGACTTCATCTAATTTCTGCTCTACAACAGTATCTTTTACTGTTATTTGAGCATGGCTAAATGACATGCCAATAATAAATATTAAAGTGAATAATATAAATCGCATTTTTATGTTGTTGGTTGTATTTTTGTTAAATACTGCGCGAAATTAAACAGTTACTTTTTTAAAAAATAACGCTTAAAGATATTTTAATATCGATTAAATTTTATTTCTACTTATTTAACTAAAATCTCTGTAAAATAAGTATATTTGAACCGTTCATAATATGATATATATCATAGTTATTTAATCTTGATCTTAAAAAAATATCGATAAACTATGGCTAAAGAAATAATTGTAGATGAAGGTTTTAGCATCGTTATGTTAGACAACAACACTTCTGAAATAAAAACATTTCAAAAAGAGGTAGATAGTACATTTATTCAAATGCATTTTTGCATAAAAAACAATTCAAGTCTTCATTTCGGGCCACATTATTCATTAAATGTAAAAGAAAACAATTCATTATTGCTTTATAATCCAAATCAGAACTTGCCGATATATCTAAATTTAGAGCCTAACTCAAGAAATATTGTTTTTATAATTTCAATTAAAGTATTTCACTCTTTCTTTTCGCAAGTAGCAGACTTAATTCATTTTCTAGATGATGAAAACAAGGATAAAAAATATTACTTGGATAAGGAATTGACTCCATCAGAAACTCTAGTACTTAATCAACTATTTAATGGTCAAATGCATGATTCTTTAC
>JAAETO010000202.1 GCA_024228275.1 Arcobacter sp. | reverse complement strand
TCATTTTAATAAGGGTTTTATTTCTTTTTTATTTAATCCTCTGTTAGCTAATATACGACTAATTTCTGTGGTAGCCAATATATTTATATATTCTTTTGCTTCTTTACTTGAACATTGAAAATAATCTTTAATGTGGTCTGTTAGATCTTTATTAGGTTGTTTTACTTTAGATTTAATATATTTACTCCATTTATTATTTTTAGGAATAAATTCTCGATATATATTGTAAATCATTCTTTTTTCCTGTGGAGGGAAATCCTGAACATAATTTACAATTTCTAAGTAATCAGGGTTCATAGATAAAAACCTATGTATCATATAACTATTCCAAACCTCCCAATCTTTATCTGTAAAGGATTCAACTGGGGGTTTGGTGTTATTAATTGCTTTTAACCAATCAAAGATATTTTTCATTAAAGAGTATGATCTTTATATTCTTCTCTTAATTCTTTTGGAATTGATGATTCTAAAATTTTCTTAGTGGAGGGGTCATAAAAAACTGGTATTGGGAGTAAAGCATCCTCGTCTGTACCCATTACAAATTTGGATACAGTCCTTAATAATACTCCTTGGTTAAATAAAATACCCCCATCAAAATTTTCAATGGATGTTGTGTTTTTTAAATCAATAGGTGGACCTTGTTGTTGCTGTTGCATAATTATTTAAATTTTATTAAAGTTTGAATTAATGACATTATATTTATTTCCTTGTCAATACGGAAATTTGCTTTATATTGGTGTTCGTTTATTGCTAATACTGCTGTACCTTCTTTATCTTTATAATATTCAGATGAACGATCGTAAAGTGCTCTAAATAACTCATCAAAATCATCTACATTAGCATCTGCTATAATTTGACGTATAGTATTAAATGATGATACTTTATTACCTTTAGATAGTTCAGTAATAACTTTATCTATATAATTTGATGATACTAATATTGAATGGTCTAATTTAAGATATAAATCGTTTGCACCACCATCTACAGTTGATAATTGTATAGTATTAATACATTTACGT
>JAAETO010000201.1 GCA_024228275.1 Arcobacter sp. | reverse complement strand
TAATAAGTTTACAAAAAGTTCAGTTTTAAATACATTGCAAAATACTTGGAACATCCCAAATGAAACAATACAAAAAGGCTATGACTTACAACTAAACTCTGATGAGTTTCCAATAAAATATAAAGGTAACTTAGGATTAAAATGAATAAATCAATAACAATTATCCTAGTACTAATTATATTCTTTGGTGGAAGATATTATGTCAAAAAAAACCAAGAACAAGAACAAATGAGTTATGAACAGATACAAAGAGAATTAGACAATGTAAAAAATGCACATAAGTATAGATAAAAATGAGTGCTAATCTCTTCGAAACAACAAATAAAAACAAAGAGTTAAAAGCTATATCAAGTGATGGCTTTAATAATACAAAACAACTAGTAAACTTTATAGGTGAAAACTATAAAGGAAATGAAAAGTACTTTGATACCTCTTTAAAAAATGAACTAAGCTTTTTTAAGTCATCATTGTTTGGATATAAGTTAGAACTACTAGGAGATACAAAAAGAGTAAAAAAATTAAGAAACAAGTTTGATCTAGATGTTACTCTTTATGAAAAAACTTTTGTTAAGATACCAAAAATATTATATAAAGATAAAGATTTTAAGTTTGTATTTGTATTTGATGGGAAATATCAAACTATCGAAAAAAGTACTTTAATACTTGAAAATGACTATTATATATTTGATTTATATAACCAAAACTTCACACAATTAGAACAATTAAATACAATAAACCATAAAAAAGCATCTATAATAGTTATTTCATCACAAGTAGAATTAAAGTATGATTTCGTTTATAGTTATAAAGATTTTAATTATCTATTTGCACTAAACTTTGAACAATCAAGTTTTACCCCAGAAGATGTAGAAGAACTAGATAAATTAATAGAGAAAAAAGAGGAAACTAAATAATGAAATTAAAAAAATTAATAAATATATCACTAATCATGTCTATAAGTCTATTCTTTGTAGCTTGTAGTGATACAAAAAAAGAAGCAGAATATAAAGCTACTTTACCTATGCCTAGTACAAAAGGATTATCAAGTATGGGGTTAATTGGATTTGCACATGATGCAAAAAAAGATCCAATCCCAGCCACAAAAATAGGATACGCTTACTCAGAAGAACTAAAAGATTATGATAAAGCAATACAATGGTACAAATACTCAAACTCAATGAAACCAATGGGTGAAAACTCAAACTATATGTGTTATGCCTATCAAATGAAAAAAGAGTATGAAG
>JAAETO010000200.1 GCA_024228275.1 Arcobacter sp. | reverse complement strand
CCATCTACAACAATCCCATCTTCTTCAATTACTACTGACAAAGGTTTCTCTTTTTTTACATCTTTTAAAACTTTACTTGCCATTTTTTCAACTGGTTTTCTTTTTTTTACAACTTTTTTTTCTTCTTCAAAACACCCTGTAAACATTAACACTAATATTATATTTATATATAGAATTTTTTTAATCATAATGAAAACCTTCCTTTTATTTTCCCATCTTCTTCATCCCCAGAACTACAAGAATCATCTACCAAAGAAGAACACTTGCTCTTAATGTTTACACTTATATCTGCATAATCTTCTTGAAATACAAACTTAATAGAATCTTCTAATAGTTTAGGAGAATCATCCCTATAATCAATATTAGAACAATCTACAAAGATATCAAAAGCCCTTCTAGCACTTGGAACTTGTCTTACCCAAAGTGAACAAGAACCATAACTATACATAAGCTTATCATTTTCTTCGGGTATTAATCCAGAATAATTTATAGTTGTAGAGCCTCCGCCTGTTGTATTATTTATTAGAGACTTATTTTCAATAGTAAAAACTTCATTAGACCAATCCATACATTTTTTTAACCTAGCAGAAGACAAACAAGTAAAATCTAAATTTGGACTACAACCATTATCATTTGCAGGAAAATCAGAGTCTAAACAACCATTAATATCACT
>JAAETO010000199.1 GCA_024228275.1 Arcobacter sp. | reverse complement strand
TAAAATCTTCGGAATCTATTTTTTCTATTTCTGTTTTACCAACATCAAGTAAGTTTTCTAATTTACTTAAAACATTGTAATACTCTTGCTTTTGTTTTACATTACTGTCATCTACCGTTTTATATAAACTTTTTATTGACTTACCTTTGTTTAAATCTTGTTGTAATTTATTTTCTAAATTTATTTCAGAATTAGTTTTATTAATAGATTTACTAAACTTTAAATCAATAGGTCTTTTTATTGCTTCAGAAACCTTTTCAGTAGTTTGTGTTTTATCTACAAACTTTCTTTTTTCTATAACCTCTGGTTTTTGTATAGTTTCCATTGTAGCATCAAAAGCAAACTCTTCTGCTAACGCTTCAGCTAATGCATCTTTTCTAGTACCTTTAGTCGATGTACCAACATCTCTACCTAAAAAGTAATTAATAAATTCAGCTTTAGTAATATCTTTTTTCTTAAATATCTTTTTACCTTCTTTGGTTTTTTCTCTTTTACCAGTGTCTTCTGCAAATGGCCTAAATCTTTTATTTATAATATCTTGAGGTATAGCTTCATAAATATTTTCAAAGTTATCTCTTAAAAATGTTTCATAATTATTTCTAGACCCTAAAACATCTTTAGCTATAGTAGTCTTAAGTTCTGTTCTAAAACCTTTTTGTAAAGCTTTTTTAAATTGAGGTGAATCTACAGATGGTAGTTTTGTACCAAATGTTTTTGTAACAGCATTAACAACTTTTTGTGTAGTAGTTTTATCTAGCTTAATTTTTTTCCTTAAACTTTCTTTTGCTTTAGTAGGTTTTTCTGCAACTCTTTCAGTAACTTCTTCTGTTGTTGTATCTGTAACGCCTTTAGCTTCTGTTACATCTAATTTAAACTCAGTATCTAAAACTCTATTAGAAGCTTCTATAGCTCTTGCTGGTAAAAATTTATTTATATAAGCAGCTAATGGCACGCCTTTACTAGCATCGTATTCATTTATTAAATCTATAATACCACGCTTACCAGTTTCTATTTCATCAGTCAACAACTGTCTATCAAATCCAGGAGCTTCACTTCTTCTTTGTACAATTTTATTTGTAATAGGTTTAAACTTTTCTATTATTTCAAACGCACCTTCTTTACCTTTTTGTTCAAATATAGTTTGAACAGCATCAGAATCAGATTTAGATTCTTTTATTATGGTTTCAATTTCTTGTTCTTGTTGCTTAGGTGTAACTAATTCACCTTTAACACCTTTAGCAGCTGCTTTTACTTGACCTAAATTTAACGTACCTTTTTCTAAACTGTTACTATAATCTTTTATAAAATTATATACGTCTTTACCATTATTAAATTTAACGTTTAATCCAAAGCGCTGCAATACTCTTCTTACGCTATCACCAATTCTTGTAAAAATATTTTCTTTAAACTTAATGTCACCACTAGCTAGAGCATCTGAAAATAGCGTTAAAGCTTCTTCCATTTGAACTTCTTTAGACTTGTCAGCATATTGTTCAATTCGTTTTTTAAAGTTACTATCTTTAATTTGAGCAGAATCTATTTTATTTAGTTCTTTTAAAAGTTCATTACCTAAATTAATTGCGGTTTCAGGGTTATCTTTAACTGTTTTATATAATATAGCATGACCTATTTCGTGTGTACCAACATTAAAAGCTTTTTCTTTACTAGCAACATCTCTATTTATAACAATAGTTTGTTCACCTGTATTAGGATTTTGAACTATAAAACCTTGATCCGTAGAAGACTTAATATTTAAATCTTTTTCATTTTTTAAAAAATCATCAATTTCTTTTTTATTAGCAAAATCTCTTACATCAACACCGCTAATAAATTTAGAAGCTTCTTTAGCTTTATTTATATTATTAACTAATTTTTCTCCTTGTGACCTTATTTGATATATTTCATTTTGTGCGCTATTTCTAGAATTTTCAATAGCTTTTAGCATTATATTTTTTGTGCTTTGATCTAGTGTAGTAGAAGATTTAATTTTATTTAT
>JAAETO010000198.1 GCA_024228275.1 Arcobacter sp. | reverse complement strand
TTCAAAATAGTGATTTGCGTGTGTCATATTTTTAGGTTTATGGTATCGTATGGTCCTGTATTACTACAGTACGCATGTTTACTGTATACAACATTCATGGTATTTTCAAATTCTTTATTTTTTCGGACTTTCGACCGGCAGGGGGACGAATATTAATCCGGACGAATATTAAAACGTGCAAAATCTGGCATGGGGGTCGAAATATAGTACGGACGAATATTAGTACGACTACAGTATATACATATATCGCAATATGAGATCCAATTGAGTGCGAGACTACCAGTTTTTGGTTGAAAAGTTGCAAAACCATGTTTAGTTGATGCTAACGAATATATTATGCGCCGAAGGCGCAAATTTTTTGAAAAATTGTCCTATGAATGTGAAAATTTCTTTAGTAAAATGCTTGTGTCCTCAGGACAATATTTTTTTATTTTCATCAATAAATATTTTTTCCTGACTTTTCAGAAAAAACCCCCTTTTTTCCTGACTTTTCCTGACTATTTTGGAAATTCCTGACTTTTCCTGTTTTTTCTTGTTTTTCCTGACTCGTATGAACCCTGTAACCGCCCGAGCAAAAGCCCATGGGTTTAAGTGCATAAAGACTTGGAGCTTGTGGGCTTCAGGCGCCAACGACCGGATTGGTTGTGGGGAGAATCCGGATCCGGATTCTATTGCAATTTGCAATCCACCAGCTT
>JAAETO010000197.1 GCA_024228275.1 Arcobacter sp. | reverse complement strand
TTGATTTACCTAAACTCATTGGAGAGGAATTCGAACCACCTGGGAAATTTTCTGAATTCTGAAAGAAATAAAATAAACCACTAATAAATAAAATTGGTAAAAGTATATTACTGGCAATTGTAATTAAAAAGTTTTTGTCTTCAACAGGATGTGCATCAAAGTCAATATTATACTCTTTTAACTTATTAATTAATTGAGAAGCACCAACAGGTATTTCCACTCTTATTGTTTGTGGACGGTTTCCTAATTCTGGACTTGATGCTTGAACTATTGCATTTCTACTGTTGTCATATAAATCTACTTGTTTAACCCAACCCATTTCTAAATATTCTAAAAAACGACCATATGTCATTCTTGAACTAACCAAATTTTGGGTTACGTCTGTATCATTCTTAATTGTTGAATTTTCGATAGCATCAGAATTAAAATTTTTAATCCCAATGCTAGTTCCAGTTACAATAAGTGTAACTATAATAAATCTTCGAATAACGCTTTGCCACATACCTTTCTAACTTTTAAAATATATATTATTGCGGGTATAATAACATACGATAAGTATTGAAAACAACAAAATTATTAATGATAAAATTTTATTATTAATAAATTTTAATTAAACTAATATATAGTTCTAATAAACTAGTACATAGTTTAGTGAAATTTATAACAAAATTAATTAAAAATTTTATGGTTAGTCGAGGTTCAAAAGTCCGAATTCTTCGAAAAGAATCTTTCTGGTTTAATCAACTAGGAACAGTTGCAACTATTGATCAAAGTGGCATTCGTTATCCTGCGGTAGTTCGATTTGAAAACGTTAATTATAGTGGAACAAATACAAATAATTTTGCAGTGAATGAGCTGGTTGAGGTAGAAGCTCCAGCAGCCAAGAAAAAAAGTAAGTAAAATTTTTTCAAAAAGTAGTGGAATTTAGTTGAAAATTACTCTACTTTTTTATGTTAATATTTTTTAATTAAAAGTTTTACTAAATTTTAAGAATTATGATAAATTATCCTCAAATTGGAAAGTCGGCTCCTAATTTTCTAACTGTCGGTGTTTACAAAAAAAAATTAGGCAAAATCCGGCTTTCAGACTATAGAGGTAAAAAATATGTAATCCTTATTTTTTATCCTGCCAATTTTACTCCTGTTTCACCAACGGAATTAGTAGCATTAAGTGATCGTATTAAAGACTTTAGAAAATTATCAACTCAAATTCTAGCAATTTCTGTTGATAGCCCTTTTTCTCATCTACGTTCTCTTCTTTCAAGTCGTGATGAAGGCGGTTTACAAGATTTAAAGTATCCATTAGTTTCAGATTTGACCCAAACAATAATTAATGATTACAAATTACTGACAGATGATGGAATGGCTTTCCCGGGATTATTCATTATTGACAAAGAAGGGGTGATTCAATATTATACTGTTAATAATTTATTGTGTGGCAGAAGCATAAATGAAATATTACGAATTTTAGAATCAATTCAATATGTTAAGGAACATCCAGGTCAAGCCTGTCCAGTCGATTGGAAATATGGTGATAATATTTTATATTCCCACCCCTTGAAGTCAAGAATTTATTTTAAAGAATTATACTCTGCTAAAAAATTTTAAAATTTTATGCCTAAATTAAAAACTCGAAAATCAGCTCAAAAACGCTATAAAAAGACAGGATCTGGAAATTTTTTACGTCGTCATGCTTATAAAGGACACCTGTTAATGCATAAATCAAATAAACAGAAACGTAGATTATCGCAAAGACTTTGCGTAAATACTAGTGATAGTAAACCTATTAAATTAATGTTACCATACTAAAAAAAATGGTTAGAATTAAACGTGGAAATGTAGCTAGAAAACGTCGGAAGAAAATTTTACAACTTGCAAAAGGTTATAAGGGAGCACATTCCCGACTTTTTAGAGTTGCGAATCAACAAGTAATGAAAGCACTTAGATACTCGTATGTTGGAAGAAAACAAAAAAAACGTATATTTAGAAAATTATGGATTACTCGAATTAACGCAGCGGCAAAATTATATGGTCACTCTTATAATAAAGCAATTCATAATTTAAAAAAATCAAATATTCATTTAAATAGAAAAATGTTATCACAGATGGCTATTTTAGATCCACTAGCTTTTAAAAGTTTAATGAAGCTAGTATACATGGTAGATAACACATAGATGAATCAGAAGAAATTTTGTTTTATTTATTAATCATTATTTTCAAATTTTAATTGTTAGTCTAACTTTTTAAATTTATGTTATAGTTTCTAATTATAATATAACTTAGAAAGTTAGTATAAATTTATGATTTTATGACTATAGATGAAGATCTATCAAAATTAATAGATAATTTACCATTTTTTATTCAAGAAAATTTAAAAAATCATTTGAAAAGAGATAAACTAATTGAAATTGTATTAGATTTAGGACGACGTCCAGAAGCACGTTTTACGACTGGACCGGAATATTTATCTCAAAAAATCTTATCATGGCAAGATCTTGATTTTACAATAAAACGAATAAGTGATTTCAGTGATCAAAATCGTGCCGGGATTGAACGAACTTTACATCGTGTTAGCTGTATTCGAAATCGTCAATTTTTAATAAATGGTTTAACCTGTAGGGTAGGACGAGCAATTTTCGGAACAATTAGTATTATCCGAGATTTATTAGAGTTAGAAAAATCTATTTTAATATTAGGTAAGCCTGGGATAGGTAAAACTACTATTATTCGTGAAATTGCGCGAATAGTTTCTGATGAAATGGAAAAACGAGTGATTATTATTGATACATCAAATGAAATTGCTGGAGAAAGTGATGTTCCTCATTTAGGTATTGGCCGTGCACGTCGAATGCAGGTTTCAAAAACTGAATTTCAACATCAAATAATGATTGAAGCAGTTGAGAATCATATGCCTGAGGTAATTATTATTGATGAAATTGGAACTGAGTTAGAAGCACTTGCTGCTCGGACTATTGCAGAAAAAGGAGTTCAACTAATAGGTACAACGCATGGAGATTGTCTAGAAAATCTTATTAAAAATCCTTCACTATCAGATTTAATTGGTGGAATTCAATATGTTACTTTGAGTGACGATGAAGCTAAAAGACGTGGTACTCAAAAAAGTATTTTAGAACGAAAAGCATATCCCGCTTTTCAAATCGTCATTGAAATTAATGCACAAAATTCTTGGACTATTCATGAAAATATAAAAAATTCTATTGATTTGTTTTTACGTAATAATTATTCAATTGCTCAAATTCGACAACTATTACGAACCAAAAAAACGAAAATAAAATATAAAAAATTCCAAACAAATTCTTTACTAGCCTCTAAGACTTCAAAAAATAGAAAAATTTCAATGACACTCTACAATAATAACTGGACTATTTTAAATCAGCAAATCCAAAAAAGTTCAACCGACTTGAAAAATAAAAAATTATTAATTTACACTTATTCGCTTTCTACTAATTTAATTAAAGAAGCAGTTGAAAAATTAGGACTTAAACTTATATTGACTAAGAAAATTAAGAAAGCAAATATAATCATTGGCTTAAAAAAATGTCTTAAACAAAACTTAAAATTAAAAAAATTAGCGAAACAAAAAAATATACCCATTTACATTGTAAGTAGAAGTAGTGTTTATCAAATAACTAAATTATTTCAATCCTTAATGTGTTATCGATCTTAAAGAATTATTAATTCTTTATGAATTTATATTATAATATTTGTTGGTTATATACGTACTATTATAATGTATAATTAATACAACATACGAAAGGAAACATTTATGTCAGAAGATACTCTTTCAAAATTACAAAGTATTGTCGGTTTTCAATTAGGTATAGAGCCCGATAAAGTAAAACTAGAATCTGATTTTTCAACAGAATTAGGTGCTGATTCTTTAGATATTGTTGAATTAGTTATGGCTATTGAAGAAGCTTTTGAAATTGATATTAATGATGATGATGCAGGAAGTATTTCTACAGTTCAAGATGCTTTAGATTACGTTAAGAGAAATCAACAAAATTAATTTTTCTTTTATAGGAAATTATAATTCTTTACTCTAAAAACTTATTTATCAACATTTAAATTCATTTATGTTAATAAATAAGTTCTCTTTTCAATTTTGTTTTAATTTTTTTATGTCTAAAACTTTAAAAGAAGTACAAAGAATTTTAAGTTCTCAATTTAGTTTAGATTTAACTAATGTTCCAACAGAAACTAGTTTTGAGTTCCATTTAGGTTCAGACTCTCGAGATTTATTAGAAATTATAGCAGCTTTTGAAGTTACTTTTGATATTGAAATTAATTATAAAGATATTATAGAAATTAAAACCGTTCAAAATGCTTTAGATTATATTGAACAAGAAATTATTGCCCGCGATAAACTATATAAGAATATTTTTTGAGGTTTTACTTTAGTTTAAAAATTTAAACCTTCATTAAAATATAAAAAGGTTGCTAAAGGTAACTTATTTATGGTATAATTTTATTGTCTTCATTTAAGATTATCGATTCTCTAAGAATATTAATTTTATCGGGATATAGCTCAGCTTGGTAGAGTACCTGCTTTGGGAGCAGGGTGTCGTAGGTTCAAATCCTACTATCCCGATACTTATAATTTATTTAAAAGATCTAATTTTAAGAATATCTGAAGATATGAAATAGATAACTTATTGAAAGGAGGTAATTGTTTATGACTATGATCGAATTTGATACTCTATTCTCATCTAATCATATTATCGCAAGCACAATAGCACAACCTGTAAAAAATTATTTAGAAATATTTTTTCCAAAAGGATTATCGTTTAACCCACCTTTAATAACTTATTATAAAGATAGCGTAGAAGGATATTATAATTTTTTTATTACACAGAAAAATGCTATATTCTTACCAAATTGGATGTCCGAAGTTATCCAAATCTTTGGTAATCAATCAGTTAATGTTAATACTTTACGTACAATTCAAGAATGGTGTTTTGGATTTTTAAATAAATTTAGAATATTATGCGACATACGAGCAGCTATGTGGTGGTGGCTAATGTTTAATCCTTATCAACAACCATTCAATACATTAAGAATTTTAACAGAGTGGTATTTAACAGCATTAACTGGAATTTTTCCAATCATCATAGGAATTGATATTGGTCCAACTATTGCCATAACAGGACTTGGTATCATGTTAGATCTTTTAAATAGATTAGTTTTTACTATGCCTTATCTTCCAAGTGAAGGAGAAAAATTTAGTATTGCTAATTTAGATAATTTAGATAATGCTGCTTTAGCAGATTTAATAAATAAACTAGGGGAAGATGTAACTATTTTTAGATATTTGCCTTCTTTATGGTATAAATATCCAATTCCAGATGATCTTAGAAATTATTGGTATGATAAAAAGCCCGAAATGCTTCAGTATTTTTTAAAAAACTATGATAACTTGGGGATAGATTTTCTTCCTGATCGAATACTAAAAACTGAGTATGAAAACCGAATAAGTCACGAAGTACTAACAACGTATAATATAGATTTTGAAACTATTCCAACTAATCTTATTTGCTCTATAAATGAAATATTCCATAATAATATAATGATTATTAAATTTTCGGAGATATATCATCAAGTAATTAATTAGCAAAAATTTTATTTTAACTAAAGTAGATTTTTGATGAACCTCATTTAACTTTAATGATAAATCTCTTAATATTAACTATTTAAAATAAATAATTTTAATAAACTCTAAAAATGTGTAATATCAAATAATTTGACATCTTTAGTCATATAGAAAGTTTAAGTGAAAACTTATTACTAATATTTAAATTTAAGGAAATTTTAAGAGAGTTTGATCCTGGCTCAGGATGAACGCTGGCGGTATGCCTAACACATGCAAGTCGTACGAGAGTTTTTAACTTAAGTGGCGGACGGGTGAGTAACACGTGAGAATTTACCTTTAGGAGGGGGATAACAATTGGAAACGATTGCTAATACCCCATATGCTTGAGAGTGAAATAGATTTATCTGCCTAGAGAAAAGCTCGCGGCTGATTAGCTAGTTGGTAGGGTAATGGCCTACCAAGGCGACGATCAGTATCTGGTTTG
>JAAETO010000196.1 GCA_024228275.1 Arcobacter sp. | reverse complement strand
TATTTATTTTTATATTTATTAATAAAATATCTTCCAATAAAACCACTTGTACCAGTTATTAGCATTTTTTTCATTTTTTATCTTCATATATTATAAAGTGTTTTTCTACTATTTTTTTAATATCAAATTCTTTTTCTGCTAATTTTCTACCTTTTTTTCCCATACTATTTCTTAAATCATTATCTAAAATCAATTTTTCTATCATTTGAGCTAATGACTTAAAGTCTCTTACTTTACATAAAAGTCCAGTTTTATTTGGCTCTATAGCATCTCTACATCCTGGAACATTTGTAGTTACAACAGATCTTCCGCACGCAGCGGCCTCGACAAGAACCTTAGGAAGGCCTTCCCTATAAGATGGCAATATCACTATATTTGAATCTGAAAATACTTTTGATATATTATTACTAAAACCATATATATTTACGAAAGCATCTTTTTTTATCATTTTTATATCATCAGTATTTAAACTAGCAGGATTTTCTATATCGATATCTCCATAAAGTTCAAATTCAATATTCGGTAACTTTTGTTTTACGATTTTTGCAGCTTTAATATATTCAAAAACGCCTTTATCTTTTAGAAGCCTACAAGCCATAGAAACTTTTATATTATCATTATTTTCTTCTATATATTCATATTCACTTAAATTTACTCCAGAACCTTTCAATAAAATAACAGGTACCTTAACTATAGAGTGTACTACAGCCATATCATCAGGGTTTTGGACTATTACATGAGAACTTTTTCCACCCAGTGCAAATCTATACATTGTTTTTATTATTAATCTTACTAATGTTGCTTTAAATCCTTGTTTAATAAATATAAATCCAAGACCTGATATGGAGAATACTTTTTTATGAATATTTAAAAATCTTGAAGCAATTCCACCATAAAGAACAGGTTTTATAGTTACAAAGTGTGTAATATCAGGATTTATCTCTTTTAATACTTTATATATATTAATAAAAGCTTTTAATTCATCATTTATACCTGTTCCACTTCGTGATAAATTAAGAGACTGAACTCTTAATCCAAAACTTTCTAAATATTCTTTTTTATCAGTTATTCCGCATGCGATATAAACTTCAAATCCTTTTTTTAAAGCTTCTAAAGCCAAAGGCAATCTATGAGATATAAAAAACCAATCTACATTTACTACAAATAATATTTTTTTAGTCAAGCCATTTTTCCTTCCACATTTGATACATCAAAATAAACCAAATAGTTGTACCTACATCTTCACCTTCCAAAAATCTTTTTTTCAACAGTTTTATTTCTTCAATATTAAAAATATTTTTATCTAGTTTTGTATCATTTAAATATTTTAAAACCAAAGGTTTTAGTTCATTTCTAAGCCACTCATTTAAAGGTATCTGAAATCCAGATTTTGGCTTATCTATCATTTCTTTTGGAAGATATTTATATAAAACTTGTCTAAGTAAATATTTTCCATCATTATTTTTATATTTTAATTCTATCGGAACGCTTGCCATATACTCAACTATTCTATGATCAAGTAATGGTTCTCTACCTTCTAAAGACACACTCATAGTTGCACGATCAACTTTTGTAAGAACATCATCATTCATAAAAAGTTTATAGTCTACAGCCATCATTTGATTTAAAAACTCAAGGCTACCTACTTTTTCCCATTTTTTAAATAACTCTTTTTTTTTACTAACTTTTAAAAACTTTGATATCTCTTTCTTATCTACATAGCTACTTGCATTTTCAAACATCTCTTCAAGACTCTTACTATTTATAGCTCTTTGAAATTTTACATATTTATCTTTTATATTAGTTTGTTTTAGATCTTTTGGTAGTTTCTTATTGATATAATCAATACTATTTGCACTAAAGAGATTTAATCCTATTTTTAAAACTTCTTTTTTAAAATTATTTGAAAATATATTTTGAAACTTATTCAAAAAAAAGTATTTACTGTATCCACAAAAAGCCTCATCTCCACCATCAGCACTTAAAGCTACTGTTACACTTTGTTTTGCCAACTTTGATACTATCATAGTAGGAAGGGCAGAACTATCTCCAAATGGCTCATCATAATAAAATGGCAACTTTTCTACTAACTCTAACATATCGCTATTTTTCATATAGTATTCAGTGTGATTTGTACCCAAATATTCAGCTATACTCTTAGCGTGTTTTGCTTCATTATATTTTTCATCATCAAATCCTATAGTAAAAGTATTTATTTTTTTACCTTGTTTTTTAGAAAGTATTGAAGCCACTAGAGAACTATCATATCCTCCACTTAAAAAAACTCCCACGGGTACATCAGACACCATTCTTAATTCAATTGAATCACTTAAAATATCTTCTATATCTTTTAAAATTTCATCTTCACTTTTATTTATCTTTTCTTTCAAGTAAAAATCATTCACATCCCAATACTTTGTGATATTAAATTCTGAAGTTTCAATATCATACTCTAAATAATGGCCAGCCTCTAGTTTAAAACAATTTTCAAATATAGTATATGGAGAAGGTATATATCCAAATTGAAAAAAGTAAGGCAATACCTCTAAATTCTGATCTTTGTTAAAATTAGGATGTTTATTAAAAGATTTAATCTCAGAAGAAAACATGAATTGATTTTCATCAGTATAATAATATAGTGGCTTTACCCCAGCTCTATCTCGTACTAAAAAAAGTTTGTCTTTAACTTTATCTAAAATCGAAAAAGCAAACATACCTATAAATTTTTCCAAACATTTTATACCCCAATGTTTATAGCTATATAACAATACTTCAGTATCACTATTTGAGATAAAAGAGTATCCTATTTTTTGAAGTTCGTCACGTATTGACTTAAAATTATAAACTTCTCCATTAAATACTATGCAATAATTTTTACAGTCACTTATAAAAGGTTGATGTCCGTGAGAACTAAGATCTTGAATTGAAAGACGATTATGTCCAAAATTAACTCCACTTTTTTCATCAAAAAATATCCCTTTATCATCTGGACCCCTGTAAGACTGAATAGAAAGCATGTCATTTATAATATCTATCCTTTTATTTTTACCTATAAATCCAACTATCCCACACATATTATCTCTTCATACTGTTTTATTATTTTTTTTATTCTAAAGTCATTTGCTCTTACAGTAACTTTTTCTTTATAATTAATGTTTAATTTCTTATCCGTTATCATTATATCTAAAGCCTTAGATAACATATCTACATTTTTTATAGGTGTTAAGATACCATATTCTGCAAATTCTATTTTATTTTTTAACTGGAAATTTACATCACTACTTGGAGCTAATATCTCTCTTGGACCACTTAGACAATCTGTACTTATCACACTACATCCGCAAACCATAGCTTCTGCTAAAACATTAGGAAATCCTTCACTATTAGAACTAAGTACAAAAATATTACTTTTTGATAAATATTTATAAGGATTGTTATCAAATCCTAAAAGCACTACTTTTTTTTCTATTCCTAACTCTTTTGCTAAACTTCTCAAGGAAGATTCCTCTTCACCTTTTCCTAAGATATAAAGTTTATATTCTTTATCATCTATTTTAGAGAATGCTTTTATCAGCAACTGATGATTCTTTCTACTTCCTAAACTACCAACAGTTATTATACTTTTTTCTTTATTTATAGGATATTTTATTGATTCTTCTGCTAATAAGTTAATTTTATCTATATCATACGGATTATATACTACTTTTTGTTCTATATTTATATCAAAATTTTCGATTAAATTAGTTTTAATAGCCTTTGATACAGGGATAATAAGGTCAGCTTTATTATATAAATTTCTTATTAATAATTTACTTATTTTAGAATTTATTGACGTATCATTATACATAGAACCGGGGGCTATTCTCTCACTAATTATACAGTTATGATTAGATATATATTTAGCTAAAATATTTACATAATTTGCTCTATATAAAAAACTTGTGATTTTAGAAAAATTATATTTTTTAATTATCGTAGTTAATTTGTATGCTAATATAGGTAGACTTAGTAACTTTATTATGCCACTTTGGTTTGATTTTTCATCTAAACTTATAACATTAATTCTTTTATCTAATTCATAAGATATTTTATTCTCCATCAAAATCAAATGGCATTCATATTTTTCTATAAGATTATTAAGAAGTGTAGTTACAACTCTCTCTGCTCCACCACCATCAAGTGAATTTATTAAAATAGCTATTTTATTTTTCATTTAAAACCTTATTAATAATATTCTCATAAGATTTTAAATTATCGTCATAATTGCAAGTTTTAAGAAGATGTTTTCTTGCTTCTTTTCCTATCTTATTATCTTGGTTATTTTCTATAATAAAGTTGATCTTTTCTGTTAAGCTTTCACTATTCCCAGCTTCTGATAATCCACCAGTAACACCATCCACAATAAGATCAAATCCACTTCCTACTGCTGTTGTTGTAACTACAGGAACTTCTAAAGCCATGGCTTCATTTACTGTAAAACCCCAACTTTCCATTTGTACATTTGCATCTAGTCTAAATCTTGTAGGTAATACAAATATATCACTATTTTTATAGTAATAGGGAGCTTCATTTGATAAACAACTACCTAGAAAATGAACTCTAGTATTTAAGTTTAACTCTTTAACCAAACTTTCACACTCTTTCTTAAATTCACCATCACCTATAACTATGAGTTCATATTCTTTACTTATATTTTTCATAGATTTTATTAAAATATCTAAGCCTTTATACTTTACAATTCTTCCAAGATATAGTAATTTTTTCTTAGAAGTTATATTTCCAAGTTTTTCTTTTATATCATTATTTAACAGTTCATCTTTTACAAACTCTTTTGTATCTATTGTAGTATTATAAGCTATCTCAATTTTATCCTTATCAAATCCAAACTCTTCTATATAAAACTTTTTTGCTTTACTACCAGCAGTTACGACACCATCTAAACAATATTTTGTCAAAAATTTTACATATGGATAAATCTTGTTATATTTATTTACCTCTTTTGGATATCTCCATAACTCATCAAAAAGTATTATTTTTTTTCCAAAAAGTCGCAAAACTGGAGCTAATATCAAATATGGTATCCCTGTAATATTTGAAAAAATAAATACCTTATAACCCTTAAATGGTAACTTTAAAAGATCAAAAGAAAAATTATCGACAGGAATTGAATGTAACTCTTTTGCTTGCGTATATTCAATAGTGGAATCTTTCAGAATTCTAAAAATCTCTTCACTTATATGACTATTTTCTTTAAGTTCTCCACTCCAAAAAAATTTTACTTTCAAAGTTTTTGATAATTTTCCAAAAATAGAAAC
>JAAETO010000195.1 GCA_024228275.1 Arcobacter sp. | reverse complement strand
TTCAAACAACTCTCTTTTAGCTGCATTTTCTAATGTTTCACCTGGTTCTACATAACCAGCTAAGCATGAATATCTTTTTTCTTTAAAATTTACGCCACGTCCAATTAAACAATAATTCTCATACGTAACTAACATAATAACGACAGAATCTAAACGAGGAAAATGTTCTTTTTTGCAAAAATCACAATCTCTTCTCCATCCAGCTTTTTTTATAACTGTTTTTTTACCACAGAAAGAACAAAATTGATGCGTATTATGCCAATTCAAAACTGAAGCTGCTTGTGCAACTATGCCTAGTTTATTCTTTGGAATATAATCAAAATATACAAAATCTCTTAAAGTGATTTTTTCTAAATTCTTATCATCTTGAATTTTTAAACTAACTGCAAAATAAACTAAGTTTTGATCTTTTCCTAAAAGAATAAGATTATTATCTTCTATTAAATATTTTTGAATTATATTTTTTGTGAAAAAACAAGTATTTTCTTTCTTATTAACTATAATAGAATTATTATCAAATAATAAAAAAACAAGCTCTTCTGAATCTAAAAGTTTCTTTACTTCTAAACTATTATCTCTTATATGGTCTAATCTATCCAAAGGACTTTCACTAAAAAAAGGATATATTTTATTCATTCTGATCTCCTGATATTAATATCATGTAAATAGTATTATTTTTATATATAAAAACTTTAATTTATACACACAATCGATTTTGTATAAATACTACTATATTATGTTCTTAAATTAAATAAACTCAAAAACATACTAATATTATATATAAAAATTTTCTCATTAACTATTTAAGATGAATTCGTAATAAACTTTACCCTAAATCTTATAAAAGGGTGAATCAATAATAAAAATTACAAATTTATATTAAAAAGTGCGTAAAACACACTTTTTACACACTTTAATTTATTATACTTACAGTCTAAGTAAACAATACAAATTTAAATATTTGTACTTGTTAGTATTTTTAGATTCCTCAAAAAAGAGGGAAGTTTATCCCACTTCCTTCTTTTTACCTTAAGTTTGTAACAATAAAAATACTGTTTTATATATTTAATCTTTTTTTTATTTTCTAAAATAATACTCTTATATATAATTTAGTCTAATAAGACTAGTATAAAGATAGTAAGTTATAAAGGATAAGATATGAACTTCTTTCCTAGTAAAAGCTCATTAACTGTAGCAGCTAATAAAAAATATCGAACAATTCTAAAAAAAGCACTAACTAATATTCCAACGAATGTATTTTTTATTGGACGCAAAAATGAAATAGAAAAAATTTCAATAAGTTTAAAAAAAAACAAACAGCTTATTTTATTTAATGAAATTGAAGGCATTGGTAAAACATCTCTAGCAATAGAGTATATAAATCGATATTATAAATTATATGATTCTTTAGTTTTTATTCAATGTAACAATAATATACAAGAAGCATTTATTACTTCTTTAAAGGGAAAATTCAAATTTAAAGCTACTAGTCTAAAAGAACAGTTTAATGAAACTATTCAATATTTACAAAAACAAAAGGGGAAAAACCTTTTAGTTGTTGATGACATAAAAACAAATGAAGACTTTAAACTTATAAAAGAAATTCAAACAAGCTTTGAAATACTTGTAACCTCTAGAACAAAATTAGATGCTGATTCAGAATATATACAAAAAGTTGAGATATTGTCATACATTAAAGCAAAAGAACTTTTCTTGAAATATTTTAAAACAGAGGAAAATATTGATTCTATTTTAAAATGTTTAGAATATAATACCTTATTAATAGAATTAACTGCTAAAACTTTAGTAAAATCAAATATATTAACAATAAAAAAATTAGAAAAAGAATTTCTAAATAATCAATACGAATCAATAAAGAATTTTTCTTCAAAAAAAACTTTCAATACTTATATAAAAAAACTATTTTTACTTGATACTCTAAATAAGAAGGAGATTTTACTTCTGAAAAAATTATCCCTCTTCCCTTCAATTAGTATAGGTTTAAATCAATTAACAGAATTTTTATTTATAGATGATAAAAATAAAGAAGAATTTGAAGCTAGTTTAACGTCACTATGTAAAAAAGGTTGGTTAATAAACTATAATGGATTATTTAAATTACACAAAATAATTGGTAATTTTTTATATTCTACTTTTCCTCTATCATATGATGAAATAGAATATATTGTTATCAAGTTGAATAAAAAAGTCATTAGTAATTATAATGTAAATCCAATAAGTTGTTTTTATTTAATGCCTTTTGCAGTCTCTATTATAAATAAAATAGAAGAAAAAAATGAACAACTTTCTACTTTAACTAATTATATTTCTATGATATATCAAAATATGGGTGAGTTGAAGCAAGCTTTAAATTTCAAAAAAAAATTTTTAAAAGATGAAAATATTAATTTAGCTAATAATTACCAAAAGATATCTATAATTTATAAAGATCTTGGTCAAATTGAAAAAGCTTTAGAGTTTGAAATAGAAGCTTTAAATTTAAAAGAAACAAATTTAGGTAACAAACATCCTTCTTTAGCTATTAGTTTTAACAATATCTCTTTACTTTATAAATCTATAGGTGAACTTGATAAAGCTTTAGAATTTCAATTAAAAGATTTAAATTTAACACAAGAAATATCAGGAGATAAACACCCTAATTTAGCTACTTGCTTTAATAATATCTCTATGATTTATAAAGACTTAGATGATTTTGAAAATGCATTAAAATTTCAATTAAAAGCTTTAAATCTAAGAAAAAAAATATTAGAAGATAAGCATCCCGATTTTGCTACTAGTTTTAACAATTTATCTTTAATTTATGAAGCTATAGGTGATTTTGATAAAGCTTTAGAATTTCAGTTAAAGGCTGTAGATTTAAAAGAAGAAGTCTTAGGTGATAAGCACCCTTCTTTAGCAACTAGTTTTAACAATATCTCTAAGATTTATAAAGATCTAGGTGACATTAAAAAAGCTTTAAACTTTCAATTAAAAGCTTTAGCCTTAACAAAAAAAATTTCAGGCAAAGAAAATCCTTCTTTTGCTATTTATAATATGAATATTTCAGTACTTTACATGCGTAGTAATCAAATAGATAAGGCAAAGAATTCTATTGATATAGCATGTAATATTTTTAATAATGCCTTTACTTCTTCCCATCCTGATAAAGAACAATGCTTAGAAATAAAAGAATGGATTTATTCTAATTAATACTCTATGATACAAACTGATATAAAGCTTTATATCAGTTTTTTTTACGTAAGTATTTTAAAGCTGTAGTAATAATATCATCATCATCTTTTGAAGCTGATTTTATAGTATCTTTGGAATCATCTTCTTTTGTAAAAGTTACATTCATTTCATATGAACTTACAGTTTTAATACCTTTTTGTAGTGCAAATATTTTTATTAAAATAAGTTCTAAAAACTGTTTTGTTGAAGTATCAGGTTTTCCAAACCTATCTTCCATCTCTTCTTCTATTAAGTATACTTCCTCTTTATTAGTAGACTTTGATAATCTTCTATAAAGTTCAAGTCTTACTCTATCTTCAGATATATAATCACTTGAAATATATGCAGAAATAGCAAGCTTTATATCTACTGTTTTATTCTGCTCTTTAGTATCACCACTTAAAGTTGATAAAGCATCTTCTAACATCTTAAGATATAGACCATAACCTATTTGTTTTATATGTCCACTTTGCGCTTCACCAACAATATTTCCGCCACCTCTAATCTCTAAGTCTTGATGTGCTAAGGCTGTTCCACTTCCTAGATATGAGTTTGATTCTAAAGCTAAAAGTCTTTTTATTGCATCAGAAGTTATTAGCTTTTTATCTTCAACTACATAATAACAAAAGCCCTCTTTATCGCTTCGTCCAACTCTTCCTCTTAACTGATGTAAATCAGCTATACCAAATCTATCCGCTCCATCAATAATAATAGAATTAGCATTTGGTAAATGAAGTCCTGATTCTACAATTGAAGTTGCTAATAAAATATCAAACTCTTTATTATCAAATCTTTCAATAATCTTCTCAGCTTCACCTGGTTTAATTTTAGAATGAATTATCTGTATTTTTATATTTGGTACTATTTCTTCAATATCAGTTTTTTTTGCTTCTATTGAAGCAATATTATTATGCACATAAAAAAGCTGTCCACCTCGTCTTTTTTCTCTTAAAACTATCTCTTTAACTAATTTATCACTATACTCTTTTACATAAGTTCTAACACCTAACCTTTCACTAGGAGGTGTTAAAAGAGAACTCATACCTTTTAATTTACTAAGAGCTAAATTTAAAGTTCTTGGAATTGGAGTTGCAGACATAGAGAAAATATGTACGTCATCTCTTAAAGATTTTAATTTCTCTTTTTGTTTTACTCCAAATTTATGTTCTTCATCTATTACTACAAGTGCAAGATTATTTGTTTTTACACTTAAAAGTGAATGTGTTCCTATTACAAGCTGTAAAGAACCATCTTCAAGTGATTTTTTAATTTGATTTTTATCCTTTGTAGATGTTTTACCATCTAGTTTCGCCATTTTTATATCATATTTCGCAAATCTTTCTTTCATCCCATGATAATGTTGAGATGCAAGAAGTGTTGTAGGGCATACAAAAAGTGTTTGGTATCCGTCTAAAACTGTTGCTAATAGTGCATTCATAGCAACTTCCGTTTTACCAAAGCCGACATCACCTGATAGAAGTCTATCCATAACTCTTCCAGAATTTAAATCAGAAAAGATCTCTTTTACACTTCTTGTCTGATCTTTAGTATAATCAAAACCTGAACTAAGATTAAAGTCAATTAATGCTTTTTTATTTGTATTAATTTTTATACCATTTACAAGTTCTCTAGCAGCTGCAAGTTTTATAATATCATTGGCAATAGCAAATAGTTTCTCTTTTACTTTTTCTTTTAGTTTAGAGAATGAACCTTTTCCTAATTTATCTACAATTGCATAAGAGTTTCCATCTGCAATATATCTATCAATTAAATCTATATTTTCAACTGGTAGTAAAAGTTTATCTTCTCCTGCATACATTACTACTACAAAATCTCTTTTTGCACCCATAACTACAACTGGCTCAATTCCTTTATATTGTCCTATTCCATGAGTTTCATGAACTACAAAATCACCATTTTGTAGTTCATCAATTACAAGTTTTATTTTCTTTTTTCTTCTTTTCTTTATCTCTTTATTTAATGAAATTATTACCTCATCATTAGAGACTAAATTTAAAATATATGATTCAAATACATAGTTTATATCTTTATTAGTAAGTTCCAAATCATAAGCTTTTACTTTTGCTTCACTTGAAGATATAATAGTTACTTTTTTATCTTTATGAAAAGAGATAAACTCCTTAATATTTGCAGGATTTATTTCTTGATAATTCTTTGAATTATATATTTGAGGTGTACATAAAAACTTATCTTTATTAATTCTTTTATCTTCAAAAACATAAACTTCTTCTAACTCATCTAAAGCCTCAAGTGTAATAAAAGATTTCATATTTGAAGGAAGGTATTCACCTAAATCATTTAAATACCAAAATCCTAAAGAGTGAATATCTTTTATGAAGGCATCGGACTCAACACTATTTATTTTCTGATTTATCTCTTCTAAATCTTCCTCATCTAAAGCTAAAAAAGCTGGTGTAATTTTAAAACTTTCAATCTCTTCTTTAGATGATTTTTGATCTTCAATATCAAAAACTCTAATACTTTCAACTTCATTATCAAATAAAGATATTCTATAACCCATTTGACTTCCTAAAGGACAGATATCAATAATATCACCTCTAATTGACGCTTCCGCTTCAGATGTTACAATATCTACAAAATAGTATCCCCAATTATATAACTTATTTTTAAACTCATCTATATTTATAGTATCCGCAAAATTTATTTCAAAAGAATCAAAGCACTTTTTCTTTGGCATAGGAAAAGATGAAGTTCGAATAGGAGAAATTAAAATTTTATTTTGTTTTTTATATGAATAATAATCATTTAAAGATTTAGTAATTTCTTGTAGTTCCGTTGAAAAAGATAATAAATCATCACCGAAATTTGCTCTAAAATCTGATAATACAAAAGGTGTGAAACCTAAAAAAGAGACTATATCAGAAGCTATTTGAGCTTGTTTGTCATCATTAACTATTAACAGTTCGCAACTTTTTAAATCTTTTTTTTCTTTTAAACTCTTTAAAAAATCATATATATTATTCACTATTTTACTTCTTCTTTTGATAACTCAAAATCATTTGTACTCTTATCATAATAATATGCAGGATAAGGTGTTTCATTTAATAAGAATATTAAATTAGCAGTATCAAAATTTGTTTTTTGTAAAGCTTTTTTAAATACTTCTAAAATATATGCCTTTGTTGAGAATGTTGTAGTTGAAGATTTTGCTGTATAAACATAATCCTCACCTTCTAAAACTGTAAATCCCTCTTTGACAAGATGTTTCTCAAACTTCTTTTTATCTTCAAGTTCTGCTACATCTAATAATATTAATACTTCTATTTGATCCACTTTACTTCCTATATTACAATTGTACTTATTAATCCAATAAGTCCACCAAAGACTGCGCCCCAGATAACTAACCATCCTAAATGTTCTTTTATCATATTTTGAATAATCTCTTTTACCATTTTAGGAGTTAACTCATCTAATCTTGCATTTACAATAACACTTAGTTTTTTATGAATATCATCAGATAAAGCATCAGACTTTAAAGATTCTTGAAGAACTTCTTGAAAAGAATCGCTATTAGAAATACCTATAATAGAAGCCTGTAATTTTTTACTAAAAGGCTCTTTTAAAGGTTCTAAAGCAGCTTCTCCACCAAACATTCCTAGCATTCCACCAAAAGATGATTCCATAACTGCTTCTTTTAAAGATTCGTAAGCAGGAGAAAAATCTGTTTTATTTAAAACCTCTTCAAAATCAATTGTTTGTTTTGCGCTATCAATTTCACTTTCAAAAAACTTTTGTAAATGTTCTTTAGTAAAAAATTGATTCATCAGCATATCATGAATTGCTTGCTTAAATGCTGCAAATTTCTTTTCAATTACTCCTGAACCATAAAGATAAGGAACTTTTTCAAAAAGCATATGAATTGCAAGTGTATTTGTTATTGCTCCACTTAAAGCAAAAAGTCCTATCATAAATATTGTATGGTTATCATTTGAATAACCAAATGCCATTATTAAAACTGTAAGTAAGTTTGTTATATCTGTTTTATTCATTTATTAAATCCCCTTAATTTCAAAAAGGGATTTTATCATAAAGTAAGTAAACTAACAAAATATAAAAGTATATTAAAGAAATATTTATACTAAGAAATATCTACTCTACAACTTTTTGTTTCATCAACTAATTCTCTTGCTATAATTTCATCTTCAACGATAACATGTTCTAAATGCAGCATTTTCAATGCCTCTTTTTCTGTTTTTCTTGTTACTTTTACTATTGTTTTTGTATTATGTGTTAAATCATCAATAACTTCACATATAAGATGTAACTTTTCTTCATTATCAATTGCAACAATTACAGCGCAAGCGTCTTTTATATTTACAGATTCTAAAATATGTTTATGTGCAGCATTTCCAAATATTACTGGTTCTCCATCTTTTAATGCCATCTCGTAATATTTTAGATTATGTTCTATAATCACATAATCATGTCCGTCAAGTCTTAAGTTATGTGCAATTTCTTGACCTAAATGACCAAAACCTAATACAACAATATGACCTTTTGTATCTTTTTTTACATTATGAGTATTACAAATTATCATTGAATCTTCTGGAATAAGCTTTGAAGTTAAAGAAGATAAATTCTTTAAAACTATTGGTGTTAATATCATTGATAATACAATAGTCACAATCAATATTTGAGAATAAGTAGAATCAACTAAATCATTACTTCTTGCAAGTTCTAAAATTGCCAGAGAAAACTCTCCAATTTGAATTAGAGATATTGCAGTTTTAAATGCAACTCTTTTAGTATCATCTATTCTAACTATACTATAAATAATAAGATATTTTATACCTAAAAGAATAGGTAACAATAGAATTATTGTAAAGATATATTCAGTTATTATAGAAAAGTTTATTTGCATTCCTACAGTTATAAAGAATACTCCTAATAAAAGATTTCTAAAAGGTGTTAAATCAGCTTCTACTTGATGTTTAAATTTTGTTTCACTAATCATCATACCAGCTACAAAAGCTCCTAAAGAATATGTAAATCCGAAATAATGTGCTAAATAAGAGGCTCCAATTGCTATTAGTAATACTGAAGCTACAAATAACTCATCAGATTGCGAATCTGATACGTGTTCAAAAAATGGTTCAAGTAAATATTTACCTGCAAGATATAAAAGAGCTAGTAAAAAAATAGCTGCTCCAGTTGTTTCTACAATTAGACCTATAACACTTTTGTCATCACCCGTACTAAAAAAAGATATCATAAGTAAAATAGGAATTACTGCAATATCTTGCATAATAAGAATTCCAAGTACCCTTTGACCATGCCTTTTTTTAATATCATTTGTTTCATTATAAGTTTTTAATACTATTGCAGTAGAAGATAAGGATAATGCTGCACCAATAATAAGTGAAGTTTTAAAATCAAATCCAATGACAAATATACAAATTAAAACAACGAAAACTGTTGTTACTAATATTTGTAAACTACCTGTAAAAAACACTTCCCTTTTCATTTTCTTAAGGTGTTCAATTGAAAACTCTAAACCAATAGTAAACATAAGAAATACCACACCAAATTCTGCAAGTTCTTTTAAAGTATGATTATTAACAGCACTATGTAAACCAAAGGCATATGCAATTATTGTTCCTGTAAATATATAACCAATAATAGTAGGTAAGTGAAATCTTTTTAAAATTAAATTAACAATAATTGCAATAAGCAAAGTCCAAACAATAATACCTAACATAATAACCTCTATTCTTAAATATAGTGCATTTGCTTATAACCTTCAAGCCTTTTTTTATATGCTGAATTAAGCATTGCATTTTTGCTGTCTAAAAAATCAATTGCTAAACACTCTTGATTTTCACGCCCTATTCGTCCTAAATATTGGACTAATCTTCCATAATAAGATATTGGAGTAGCAAATACAATTGTATTTAAATGAGGAAAATCTATGCCTTCTCCAAAATATGAAGTTGTAGCTAGAATCAAGCTTTTTGATTCTACTAATTTCATATTCTTATTTTGTTCTTTCTTATTCATACTACCATGAATACTAACAAAATCATAATTTTCTTCTAATAATAACTTCTCAATATGATAAATATGTTCTATTCTATCAGTTAAAACTAAAATTTTCTTATTATTATATAATTTTATATAATTTATTATTAATTTATTTCTCTTTTCATCAATACAAAGTTCATTTATTAAAGTTGCATAATTTGAAGCCTCACTTTTAAACTGCGTCTTTACAACTTCAAGTTTATTATTAAAGGTCTTTTTCTTTTAAATTCATATGATATGTGTCCTAATTGTTCATATAATATTGGCTCTAAACCATCTTTTCTATTTAGCGTAGCACTAAGTCCTAATATATATTTACCAAAAAACTTTTTTACTATTTGCTCAAATGTAATTGCAGGGATATGATGACATTCATCAACTATAACAAAAGAGTAATCGTTTATAACATCAGGAGAATTTTTAAGACTTTGCATAGTTGCTATATCTATAATTCCATTTAATTTATTTTCTCCTTTTCCTAAATAACCAATATCTTTTTTTAGATATCCAAAATATTCTACAAATCTTTCAATCCATTGATTTAATAACATATTTTTATTTACAATGACTAAGGTAGAACATTTTCTAAGCTCAAACATTTTTGCACCTATTAATGTTTTTCCGTAACCAGGAGGAGCTACACAAATAGAAAAGTCATTTTTAACAATTTCTTCAATAGCAGCTTTTTGCTCTTCTCTTAAATTAAACTTCACATTTTTAGTTTTAACCATTTGAAAAAATGTCTTATTTTCAATCTTGTAATCAACTTTATTACTAAGTAAAAACTCTTCTAATTTATATTTCAAACCTCTTGGTAGTTTTAAATATGTATCATCATCTTCAAAGTTTTTTATAACTCTTGGAGTGTTATAAATTGGTTTTCGTAGACTTAATAAAACTTTTATTTGAGGGTTATCAAATGAAGCAAAAGTTTTAAATTTATTTATAAAGGACTTTGATAGATTTGAAGTAGGGATATATAAAAAGTCATATAATTTAATCTCAATTTTAAAACTTGGAAAATCTATATTCTCAAATGCAGGAGAATTTGGATTTACTTTTTCAAAATCTATATATTTTAATATATCTATTTCTTCAACTTTTTTTATATTTTGTAATATTTTCCATTGATCTTCATATATTTCATTTGTTTTTACATCAAAAAAAACAGTTTTATTATCATTTCTAAATTTCCAATGTAAAGGTAATTCAATAGAATCACCTAAATTTGAATTATTTACGAACTCTTTATTTGGATAAATTTTAGCACTTGTATTAGTTTTTTTTAGAATATAACTTGCAAATTTTTTTGCATCTTTAGTAGTAATTAATTCTTTAAAAAAAATCCATATAAATATTGAATTATTTGAATTATATTCAAATAAAGAGTCAAGAGATAAGCTTATAAGAATATTTTTCCAAATATTTTTTTCTTGTTCATTAATTTCAAATACTATATATTTTGATTGGTTATCTTTATTTATTAAATATGAAGCTAATTGATGTTGTCCTCTTAAATGTAGTTCAACATCTTTATTAGTAATTGGAATAAAATCATTGCTTTTAAAAGTTTTTGTTACAGGATAAAATCCTTGCTTTGTTCCATCTTTATTAATCCATTTCTTAGCAAAGATATCTTCTCTTGTAATAAATAAAGTTTTAAATAGTTCTATTTTTTGGTTTTTATTTAATTGATTATTGTTATTTACTTTTACTTTTGATTCAAGTTCTTTTATCTCTTCTTAATTTTACTTTTTTGAATATAGAGTTCTCGAAGTTTCTCATTTATTGGGTTCATGCTCTATTTGTTGCGATGGTGTAACTAAGATATTACTTATTTTATTTTCAATTTCATCATATCTACTTTTTAATTTTGAACCTTTTCTAATACCTTGACCTTCAAACTTACCTTCTTCTTCAATTATAAGTTCATTATATGTCATATTTCCAATAACTTTTCCATGTGGCAATATCTGTACTTCATTACAATCAATTTTTCCATCTAAAAGTCCACTAACTATTACATGATTAGCTTTAATATCTCCAATAACTTCACCTGTTTTACCAATTGAAATAACATCAGCTTCTAAGATTACACCTTCAAACTTTCCATCAATATGAACTGTACCTTCAGTGCTAATTCCACCAACTATACAAGTTCCTTGTGCTATTACTGTAGCACCATTTTGTGCTGTTCGTTTATTAGCTTTACCAAAGATTCCCAAGGTACTCTCCTTTGTTTTTTTAATATAAAATCATAATTATCTAGTTGCCACTTTAAAAAATCTTTTGGATTTAAAAGTTTTGAACCATACCTTAACTCATAATGTAAATGAGGCGCTGTACTTCTTCCACTACTTCCTGTTAAACCAATTAATTCATTTTTCCTTACTATATCCCCTACTTTAACATTAGTTTTATTTAAATGTGCATAAAGTGTTTCAAATCCAAAATTGTGCTGAATTTTAATTAATCTACCAAAATCTCCTATATTTCTTGGCTGAACAAAACTTACAATTCCATCTGCTGGTGCATATATAGGAGTTTTTCTTGCTGCTTTTAAATCTATACCTCTATGAAATTTTCTTTTTTTATTTATTGGATGTATTCTATATCCATAATTTGAAGTTACTTTTGTACTTTGTAATGGTGCACCATTTGGTATTGTAGTTAACATATACATTTTCATTTTTTCAGTTATGGTAGCTAATGTTTCTTCAGTAATAACTTCTTTTTTCTCTTCTTCATTTTTTAAACCTATCATATCTTCTATTTGGTCTAATTTAGAACTTAGTTCTTCAATATCTTGAACTTTTCCTTTTATTTGCATTGAGTAAAATTTATTCTGTGCTTGAAGGCTTTTCTCTTTCTCAAATAAGGCTTTGATTTCTTTTGCTTTAACTTCAATTTCTTTTTCTTTTAATTCTATCTCTTTTTCTTTTTGAAGTCTTAGAGTGTCCATCTTGGTATTTAAATTATTTATAACCCAAAAACCTCCACCAATAATTATAATAACAAATAAAACAAAAGCAACAATCAATTTTTTTGCTATTTGGTGGACATTAAATGCTCTTGTTCCGTGAACATCTGAAACTGTAATAATTAGTCTATTCTTCATCAAACCCCATATCTTTTATAAATTTTTCTACAACTAAAAATGATCCAAATACTAAATATTCTTTTCTTTTATCTATTTTATCTAATGAGGTATTTATTATATTTAATTTTTCACAAATATTCAATAAATTATTTTTATTAACTATTCTTTTATCATCAATATCTAAAATAGTTATTTTATCAATAATTGGATTTAATATTTTTAGTACTTCTTCATAATTTTTATCTGCGTAGCAATTATATATTAAATGAATTTTTTTATTAAAAAACTCATTTGATAAAACTTTTGCAGCAAGAGGGTTATGTCCTACATCAATTGTAATATTTGGCGCAACTTTTTGACATCTTCCAAATAATTCAATTTCATCAAAAATTTTTAAATCAATATCTATTTTTAAAAGTTTTAAACATTCAACTACCAAATGTAAATTTGTTTTTAAATAATTTGCAATTCTTTTATTAAAATTATATTTATCAAAATCATTAACTTTATTTATTGAAATAAGTTTTTTATAATCATTTACCAACTCTTTTTGTACTAATTTAGCGGTATCAAATACTTCATCATGAATTTGATATCCTATTAACATTTTATTATCAACAGAACGCATTTTGGTTCTAGCTATTTCTTCTATAGTATTACCTAAAAAACTTTGATGATCTAAATCTATAGTTGTTATTAAAGACAAATTATTTTTTACTACATTTGTAGCGTCAAACTCTCCACCTAATCCAGCTTCCAAAACTAAATAATCCATTCCATTAGACAATACAAAAGCAAGAAGTGTTGTATATTCAAAATATGTTAATGCTTCCAATAAATCTAAAGGTAATAACTTTTGTATTTTTTCATGTGCGTAATTTAATTGTTCATTAGAACTATCCCTAGAATTTATCCAAATTCTTTCATTGAATTTTAAAATATGAGGAGAACTATAATGTAAGGTACTAAAAGATTTTTTATATAAATAATGCGCTAAAAATCTTCCGGTACTTCCTTTTCCATTAGTTCCTACAATATGTATTACGTAAGGTAAACATATCTCTTTTGATATAATATTCCAAGACTTTTTGATTATTGTAAAATCAATTTTGTCATAATATAAGGTTTTATGTTCTAATAATATATCTAAAGAAACAGTTTTGAGATTAATCATTATTATTTTGCTATAGATTTAATTGCTAAGCTTGATATTATATCTTCTAATGCTTTATTAGCTGCACTTTTAATAGCTTCAAACCTTTTAATATCTGTTATTGTTGATCCATCATCTATAGAGAAATCATGTTCTCCAGATACACTAAATTTTTGTGATTCTATTTTATTATTATATTTAACATCAATATTTACCACAGCTTTATATAATTTATTATATCCTTGCTTATCATAATCCAATTCTTTCATAGAAACAGAATTAAGTTTAACTATCATATTTGTATCAGCTAAATTTTTATCATCTACTATTTTTGCATCTAGTCTATGTACTATTAATTCATTCATCGCATCTTTAATTAAAACAGCATTTCGTGGGTCTTTTAAATCAACAATTAAATCAACAAAAATTTTTCCATT
>JAAETO010000194.1 GCA_024228275.1 Arcobacter sp. | reverse complement strand
TTTCTACTTTTTCTTTTTCGTTCCAATCAATTTTTTCTTCATTTCGTTTTAACTCATTTTTTAATTCACTTAAGTCTTTTTGTAATTCTTTTGCTTCCTTAAAAACTTCTTCCAGATTTTTTTCAGCCTCATTTTGTGTTACTTCTGCTTGTTTGAATAGTTCATTTAAGGTAGGAATACGAATTATGAAAACTTCACTTTTGGTAGATTTAGGTCCACTTACAAAATCATTATCAAAAACTTCTAAGTAAAAATTGATTGCATCTTTTTCTCGTACAATCATATTCAAGAAATTCCAATTATAGAATATTTCCTGTTCTAAATTAGATTTGTTAAAACTAATTTCTTTTTGCTCAAATTCATTATCATTACTATTCTGTTCTGGTTTTATCAATTTATAAAATAAGCTTAATTTTGAAAATCCAAAATCATCCTTAATTGAAGCTGTAATATTTACAATATCATTGTTCGGTAAAAGTGAAGTTTTTTTCGGTGAAGTAACGGTAATAATTGGATGTTTATCTGCAATAGTTTTTACTAAATAAGTAATAGGAGTTTCATTTTTATTTCTGTCTTTATCTTCTAAATGTATTGTGTAAGAAAAATTATTTTTGATTTGCATATTTCCATTAACTTTGCTGTTATTGACTTTAAGCTGAATTGTACTTGAATCGCTTTTTATGATAACTGCTTTTTGTAATTCTTTTGTTCCTGAAATATTAAACTTTATAATTGTCCCAAGTAAGCCAGAAACATTTCCATTATCTTGTTGATTTTGTAATGGCAGATTCGAATATTTTGGTGGAATAATATCTAAAGACAAAGAATTAATAATTGGAGGATCAACTACTTCAATAAAAAACTCATTTGTTTTTACTTTACCGGAATTGGCAAAATACTTAAATGAGTTTTTAACATTCTTTAGTTTTATACTATAAATATTATTTGAATCTTGCATAACATTATGTTGCAAAAACTCAGAATCATATTTCGTTTTTGTAGAAATAAAAATATCATTTGGTAGTTCACCATTTCCTTTTACAGTTAGAAGAATATTATTCCCCTTTTTTATTTTGTCATTACCAGTTATTACTTCCAAATAAAACTTAGCTGGTTTAGAATAATCTGAATTAAAATTAATCAACCGTAATGAGGCGGAACTAATTGATGGGGAAATTAAGAGACAGCTAATAAATACTGAAAGAATTGCGAAAAAGATTTTGCTATCTTTTTTAAGACTTGAATAATTGATGATCTCCAAGAAATTAATTTCTTTAATCTGATTATAAACTTTTTCAAAGGCAGCTTCAATTAGGTTTTCGGAGGCACTGTTTTTATAATCGAGCAATTGAAGACTATTTAATAGATTATCTTTTACATCCGGGAAATAGTTGCCAACACTTTTTGAAACATTAAATATTTCTGAATGAGATTTCTTTTTGAAATATTTTGCTAAAGGGTTAAATATCCATAAAAAGAAAAATAAAATAAGTGAAACAAAAAGAAAAAATATTTGTCCAGTTCTGATTGAAGAAGATAAAAAGAACACTGATTCTATCGCAGAAAAAAACAGAAAAAATAATAACAGAAGACTGAAAGATTTCAACAAGCTAACAAGAATGTTCACTCCCACTTCTTTTTTTAGAAGCTTAGTGAGCTTATCAATTATATGTATTTTTTTACTTTCTAAGTTGCCCATTTTGTCGTTTAGTTTGTAAGTGCATGAATAATAATGTTTGCACCAAACTTTAATGCTTCTTCTCTTTCATTAGGCGGATCATTATGCACAGTCGCATTAGCCCAACCATCACTTGGATTGCTTTCGTAAGTGTAAAATAAAACCAAGTGTTTATCTATAAATATTCCGTAACCTTGTGGAACTTTATTGTCATGCTCATGCATTTTAGGTGGACCATTTTCAAAATCATAATAAGAATGATAAATGTCGTGACTAAAGGGAAGTTCAACTAAATCTTCGTTTTGGAACACCTTTTTAATTTCTCTTCGGAAGGCATTGTCTAAACCAAAATCATCATCAACGTACATAAAACCACCATTCTCAAAATATTCTCTAAGAGTTTTTACATCAGATTTAGAAAAAGAAATATTGCCATGTCCGGTTAAAAATAAAATAGGGTAGTTGAAAATTTCTTTTTTAGAAAGATCAGTAAAAATATATTTTGGTTGAACTTTAATGTTTGTGTTGTCATTAATAAAATTTAGTAAATTTATTTCTGCTGAAGGATCATTATACCAATCACCACCACCATTGTATTTTAATCGTGCAATTTGTACTCCAATATCAATTTGAGCAAATGATAAATCTGAGATAATAAATAAAATTATAAATAATAAATTTTTCATAATACAACTATTGCTCTAAATACTAGTTACTGTTTTAAACCCAATTTGGTTAAGCTTTTCTTCAATTTCTTTATTCTCTATATTCATTTGAATTGTATAATTATTAAACTCACGTCTTAGTTTATAATTCTTACGCAGTTTATCAAAATAATTTGAAAGTTCTTTTGAATTAAAATTAGAAGCTTTTTTCAACTCAATTGTATCTTCATCTAAATGAGAAATAA
>JAAETO010000193.1 GCA_024228275.1 Arcobacter sp. | reverse complement strand
TTTTTAAACCTGCACTCTCACATGGTGATCCTATTTCAATAAAATGAATAATTGTTGTTCTATTAAAATAACATCCAAAACCAGATTCTTCTTGTTCTGATTCTTTCATATAATCTGAAAATGTTTCAGCATAACTCCATTCGTCTAAATAACTATATTTAAAATTATCTATCATCTTATTTGGATCAGTATAATGATTATAACTCTTTTTTTCTACATAGTCAGACCAAAGATAAGTTGTATGAAAAAGAGAATATAAAAAATCTTTTTCATTTTGATCAAATACGACCTTATTATATTTAACAAATGTCGAACTTAAATGTGCTTCCACATCTTCTTGACTTCTTTTTTCAAAACCATTTTTATTTAATTCATCATCAATATCAACATCTTCGATATTTTTATCAATATTTTTAAATTTATTAAAATTAGCTTTTGTAATTTTTATTTTATCACTAGAGTCTGAATCTATAGACTGTAAAAGTGTAGCAATTTTAAGTACTCTTTCATCACTTGTATTATGCCTAGCCACTCCCACTACATCTTGAATAAATACTTTATTATCAGTAGGTAAAGAAGTTATTTCACCTATTTTTATATCTCCTACAAAAAATTCAACTTTTCCATTTAAAAATGGAAATTCTCCTTTTGAGTTAGTATATCCACCTTCTAAGTTAGGACTTTTATAAAAAAGACCTTCCACAATATCATCTACAAAAACACCTGTTTTAGTTGTATCTAAATTTGAAGAGCTACCTCCACCTCCACCACCACAGGCAATAATAAATACAGAGAAAGATATTATAAGTATTAGTTTTTTAAATAATTTAAACATTTTCATCAAAAAGCCTTTAGAATATTTGACATATAGTACATTACTTGATATTAGTTATTACTTAAAACAAGCTGAACATAAAACATTATATATTATTTTTATATTGTTGGTTACATTATTTTTATGTTAGTAAATTGTTATTATATATAAGAATTTTATAACAATTTGTCTCTAGTATTTTTAATATCTTATACTAGAGAATATATTTTTATATTAAGAAATAAGTGATTTTAAACTTTTTACAGTATAAAGCTTTAAGCTCTGAGTCTTTTCATTTTTAAGTTCATTTGTAAAACCTTTTTTTGAAAAAAGTGTTACGTAATCTGGAACTATCTCTAGTTTTTCACAAATATCTCTTAGTCTATTTATTTCACTTTTTTTAACTTTATTATTTGTATATTTACAAGAACCTACAATAATTTTTCCTGAAGTACTTTGAGCTATTAAATCAAGTTCATTTTTTTCATCATCCCAATATCTACCAATCTCTTCAATTTCATCATCTTTAAATAAATCTTTTACATATTCATGAGAAAGTTGTTCAAAAACTAAAGACATAAACTCTGATTGATAGTTATTAAACCTATCAAAACACTCATCATACTCTTCTCTTTTTATTCCTCTATATAAAGGAGATACAAAAGCAAACCAAAATCTTAAAAATGGTGTAGTAAAAAGAAGCTTATCACTTACATCATTTTCCTCAAAATTACTTGTCAAAAAATCCATAGATGTTTCTGTAGTAATAACCTCTAATTCTTCAAGCTCATATATAGCTTCAATTCCCTCATCATAATCTATATCAGCTCTTTTAAATGCAGAATTAGTTCTTCTATCACCTAAAGCGATCCCAGTTAATATTTTGTGAAAAGGAGCAGAGTTTTTTGTTAGTTTTCCTACATATTCTTGAATACTATAATATTCATTTAAAATATGTCTAATAATTAATGTTCGTAGAGGTTTATTTATATCTATTTTTATATCCAATCCTCCAAATACTGCAAAATAGTTTACAGCCTGTTCTAAATCTTTTGGATTATTCTTTTTACAAAATGATTGAAATTGTTCTAGTAAAGTTTTCTTATTTAAAATGATAGTGAAGCCTTTTATAATTTTCTTTTAAATTGCATAATTATAGCATAATAAATTCAATATATTTTTGATATAATTTTAAAAATATTTTCCTTAATAAGAACTTTTATGAAAACACACATTATTGAAAAACCTCTTATCATTATTTGTCTTAGAAAAATGGCAGTATTATCATCTACTAATTGTATACTCAAGTTAGGTACTTGTTTTAAACACTTTAAAAAAAGACTAATATGAAATTACGTTTTGGAACATTTAATCTTTTTCAATTTGTAGAACCTCCATATTCGTGGTATGTTAAAAAAGATAAATTCAGTCCTTTAGAGTGGAATGAAAAAGTTTCTTGGATAAAAGAACAAATTATAAATATGAACTGTGATATTATTGGCTTTCAAGAAGTTTTTTCAAAAGATGCTTTAAAAACCCTAACAAAAGACTTAGGTTTTGAATACTTTATTACTGTACAAGATGCCAAAGTATCAAGTACAAATCCAAATGTTTTTATAAGTACTACTCTTGCCTTAGCTTCAAAACACCCCATTTTAGAGATACAAAAAGTAAAACCAAATGGTAAAAGTATTTTAAAACATGAGTTTGAAGGTCATTTTAGTTTTTCAAGAACTCCAATAAAAGCTTTAATAAAGTTACCCAATGAACAAAGTATTACAATATATGTAAATCATTTTAAATCAAATAGATTAAATGAGTATGAGTATATATTTACAAAACAAGATTCTTTAGAAGATAAAAAAAATAAAATAAAAGATGCACTAAAAAATAACTACTCTAAAGCTTTAAAACAAAGATTATGTGAGACCTCATCTTTATACTATGATATTAAGAAAACCAATACTCCAGTTATTTTGATGTGTGATTTAAATGACAAAGAATTTTCAATAACTATTGATGCTCTTACAAATAAAGCATATCATGAAAACAGAAAAAAAGATTTATATATTTTAGATGATGCATATTATTTATATGATAAAAAAATATATAATCCTCATCCTAATCAAAAAGAGATAAGAAGAACAGCTACAAGTTATTTTCAAGGCGTGGGAAATGTCCTAGATTATATTTTTGTTTCAAAAGAATTTAATAAAAAAAATAAAAATGCACTTGCTAGTATTACTTCATATGAAATATTTAATCAACATTTAGAAGATAATCCACATGGCTCTATTTTAAAATCTGATCATGCACAAGTTGTTTGTGAAGTAGAATTTAAAAGTTCTTAAACTCTTTTTGTAAAAATTTATTTAATTGGTTTGCAAAAGATTGTGCATCTTTTTGAGAAAAAGCAGCAGGGCCTTTAGTCATTTCTCCACTATCTCTTATTTCTTGCATAAGATTTCTAATAGCTAGATACTGTTTTATATTATCCTTTGTATATAACTCACCTCTATGATCAATTGCATGAGCATTTTTACAAATTGTTCTATCTGCAAGAGGAATATCAGCTGTTATAACTAAATCACCCTCTTCTAAAAGCTCTACTATTTTATTATCAGCTTCATCTGCTCCTAGTTCAACCACCATATAAGTTATACAATTAGACTTACCAATATTAATCTTTTTATTAGCAATTACTATAGTCTTTAATTTTAACTTTTCAATAGCTCTAAATAAGATTGGTTTTAATAAATTTGGAAAAGCATCTCCGTCAACGTACAAAATCATTATATTACTTAAACAAACTCTTGTACTCGACCAACCTGTCCATCTTCTAACATCACTTTGATTCCTCTTGGATGATATTTTGAACTTGTCAAAAGTTTCTTAACTACGCCCAAAGTTAGTTTTCCACTTCTTTGATCTTTTTTTAATACAACTTTTACTTTTATCCCTGGGTTTATATCATCACGTTCTCTATGATCTCGTATCATTACTATCCTATTTTATTAATGTATATATAATTTAGCTCTTATAAGATAAAGCTTTTTTAGCTTCATCAAGATGATAAAAGAATATAACTTTAAAAATAAATGTAACTTTTGTTTTTTTCTCTTCACTTGTATCTAAAATAGATAAATGAAATCCAGTTCCATCTTCTTCTTTTTTAGGAGCTACATTTAAATCTACTTTAGCTAAGGCTCTCATCATATTCATAGTAGCTTTATACTCTTTAGGTGCAATACCATTTAACATATCTCCACTTTTATCTTCACGTCTTATTGACTCAAATAAAGTATTGAATGTATCTTTAAACATAGACTTAGTTAAAGTTACTTTTATTCTTGAAGTATGAAATGATCCACTTTTATTTAATAGAGGATTTGGTTTAATATCTCTAATTTCTTCTATCATTTTAAGAAAAAAGTTTTTACCACCTACACTATTAGCAAAAGAAGTTATCTCTAAATGTAAGTTCTCTTTCGTATTAATATCTAATTTATTAAAATCCATAAATCTCCAAATTGTTTTCTTTTTGGAAGTATAGCTAAAAAAGTGAAATTTATAAAATAAAAAAGTTTAAATATATTGTTTTATTTTATAAGCCCATACTTTGTAAGCTTTTAATCCCAAATGTAATCCATCAGTAGTTAAATCTTCTCTTAATAAAGCATTTTCATTAATAAAGTAATCATTCAAATCTATAAACTTTATACTCTTCTTCTCACAATATGTTTTTATAAGAATATTAAATTCAATAACTTTTTTATTAACAGTTTTCATTTGAGTACAAAAAACTGCTTGAACAATAACCTCAATATTATTAGATTTAAGTTCTTCTAATATTTTTATATAATTGTTAAATAATATATTATCATTCACAGATGTACATAAGTCATTAATCCCTGCCATAAAAAAAACAATTTTAGGTTTAATTTGAAGTACAGAATCAAGTCTATTTAAAATATCAGAAGTAGTCTCACCATCTATACCTAGATTTAAAATATTTTTTCTTTCTAAAAGTTTCTTCCAATCACCTCTTCCAGTAATAGAATCTCCTAGCATTATTATCTCAATATTTTTTTTCATTTTCTTATTAATTACTTAATGCAAAGTCTACAGCACTTAATACATGTAAATTTGTTGTATCATATATTGGAATACTTACACTATCTTGTTTTATTAACATAGCAATTTCGGTACATCCTAATATAACTCCTTGCACTTCATCTTCTTTTTCTAATCTTTCTATGATTTTTAAATACTCATTTTTAGATTGTTTATTAACTTTTCCTAAACATAACTCTTTATAGATTACTTCATTTAATAATTTATAATATGTAGAAGTTGATTCCCAAGACATTCCACCTAACATTCCTATTTTTTTCATATTCTATTTCTCCAAAGCCAATTTAAAGCCAAAACCTATAAACAGTACTCCAGTGAACTTTTGTATTATATTACTTATATCATTTTTAAATGAAAACTTATTTGACAAATGTAAAGAAGTATATGCAATTATGACATTCACTAAAAATCCAAATAATATAAAAATTAAACCTAAAACAAATAAGGAAATACTAGAGTTAGAACTATTAGTATCAATAAACTGAGGTAAAAAGGTAATAAAAAATATAGCAATTTTAGGATTAAAAATATTAATTAAAACTCCTGTAGTAAAAACCTTTACTTTATTCATAGATAAATTTTTAGATTCTTCAAAATTCATTTTTTTATTTTTAGATAAAATCATACAAAAACCTAAATATACTAAATAAATCACACCTATATATTTAACTATTAAAAAAGCTGTTTGAGAACTTTGTAATAATGCGCTTAAACCTACAACTGCAAAAAAAACATGAAAAAGACATCCTACACATATACCTAAAGTTGCAATAACACCAACTTTAAATCCTTTTTGAAATGTATTAGATAGTATGTATAACATATCAGTACCTGGAGTTATATTTAGTAATAATCCAGTAATTATAAATATATATAAATCTGTAATACCTAATAACATAATTTATCCTAATTTCTTAAAAAGTACTAACAAAGAAAAATTTGTTTTTATCATTTTTTAAATTACTAACTAAATTTACTGAGTTTTTTGATTATAATTGTAATATATAAAATATTTTTTTTTAATTAGATATAGAATACTTTATCATAATTACATATCTTTTTAAATACGAATTATAATAAAGATTTTCTATTTTAAAGTTAAAGTTCCGTTTTATATTTTAATAATATAAGTTATTTAGCATCAAACTTTTTTTCGTTTGTTTTATTAACAACTTGTGTGGCAATTTCATTTACTTCTCGAGCAACTTTATTAGCCTCTTCTGCAGCTTGTGCATTTTGTTGTGTTACTCTATCAAGGTTATTAACTGTATCATTAATTTGTTCCATTGCACCAAATTGTTCTTTTGATGAAGTTGAAACATCGTTTATTAAAGATAAGGTATTATGTATATTTTCATTTAATTTATCATAACCTTCTATCATATCTTTTGAAATTGTTTTACCATCATTTGCTTTTGAAGTTGCATTTTCAACTAAATCTTTAATCTCTTTTGCAGCTTCGGCACTTCTTGCAGCAAGATTTCTTACTTCTTGAGCTACAACTGCAAAACCTTTACCAGCTTCACCAGCAGTAGCTGCCTCAACAGCAGCATTTAATGAAAGAATATTTGTTTGAAATGCAATTTGATCAATAACAACAATAGAATCTGCTATTGCTTGTGTCTGCTCATTAATTTCATCCATTGATAAAGCAGTTTTAGATGCTAGTTCTTGACCAACAGAAACTGAACTTGAAACTTCATTTGCGTATGAAGTCATCTTAGATATATTTTGAGAACTATTTTGCATATTTCCTGTTATTTCTTCAATTGCTGCTGCAGTCTCTTCTAATGAAGCTGCTTGACTATTTGCAGCATTAGTTAAACTATCAACATTTTTAGATAAATCATCAGAATTAGAAGACAGAACTAATCCCATTTGCTTATTTTCAATTAACATATTAGTTATAGCTTTTCCTAAGCTATTTACATCGCTACATAGTGCTTGTAGATCACCTTCAAGTAAATTAACATCAATACTAGATCTATAATCATATGAAGAATATTTAGAAAGTACAGCTATTACACTTTTAATATTTTGATCTATTGAACCTAACATTCCATTAATAACATTTTTAAGTTCATTCAATGAAGGATTAGAAGTTTTTCCATCAATTCTTGAATTTAATAATCCTTTTTTAGCATCATTTGCACATGTAATTGCACTATCAACTAAAAGTCTATCTTCTTCAATTCCATCTTTTATACTTAATATACTATTATTTATAGCTTTAGCCATCTCTCCTAATTCATCTTTACTATTAATATCAATTAACTTAACTTCTTTAGTTTCTTTATTCATATATCTAAAGAAATCTAATAATCCGTTTTGAAATATAAATAAAGGTCCCATAATTGAATTTGTTACTAATACAATAATTAATATTGATAAAATGAATGCAATTACTATAAGAACATATAAACTATATAATGTACTATCAATCTTCGTTAAAGCTTTAGAATAACTCATTTGCTTTTCTTTATCAGCAAATTCATTTATTTTTGTTAAATCTTCATTTAATAAAATAAAAACTTCGTCAGTTACTGATAGCATTGGAGTTGCCATCCCTATATCAATACTTAGCATATCTATGGCATCTCTTACAGCTAAAAAATACTCTTTTTTATTTTTTTCAATATTTTTAATTCTTTTTTTTATTTTTACATCAATATTTTTTTTAAAAGAATTTAATAATTTTAAATCCTTATTGGTTTTTTTTTCAATGCTTTCTAAAAGTTTCATTTGTTCATCAATCTGGCTTTGTTCATAGCCTCCTGTTGCAAAACTAAAAACTTTATACATTATAGAATTATATAAATCAATATCAATTAAAACTTTACTACTAGTTTTATAAAGTTCAAATTTTACTTCAACAATTTTATTTAATGTTTCTTTATCAGATTTTAGTGCATTATTTGAGAATATTGCTAAAATAATTAAAAACAAAACACTAATTGCAGGAGCTATTATTAATTTTGTACCTATTTTCATATTTTTGAAGCCTAACATTTCATATCCTAACTATTATTTTTAATAAATTAAAAAAAATAAATATATATATCTTATACTTATTTTAATCAACATTTAGAATTAAAATCAAGGATTATTAAGTCCTTGATTTTAATAATACTTGATTTACTCTTTATAATATCCAGCACCAATTAACTGATTTTCTCCAATTCCAATAACAAAAGAAGATTTCGGAGTTTGCTTACCTGTTTTAGGATGTGCCCAAACATAATCAACCCACCCTTGATCACTAGATTGTACTTTATCAATAAAGTTTTTAAATAATTGATTACCTGCTTTATCTTTATATCTATATAAGTTTTTACCTTTTAAAGGTTTTTTAGGGTGTGCTGTAATTACACCTTTAAAGTCATTTGCCCAAATATAAAGTTCACCTTTATCAAACATACCACTTTTTTTCTCAATTTCATCTACACAAACAGAAACGCCTTTATCTTTACAATATTCTGCTCCTTTTAAAACATGTGCTTTTACTTCATCTGCAGTTAATGCAAATGCATATGATGCACTACTTAAAATAAAAGCTAATCCTACTTTCATAAACTTATTCATTTATTACTCCTTATTGTTGTAATAATTACATAAAAATAATTAAACGTATCTTAACTTTTTTAATTATTTTTATGTATTTTTGCCAGTTTTATTATTTATATTAAATTATTAGAATGATTGCTATTTAATTGCTATGTAAACAATTTAAATTATTTTTTTTATGTTAAAAATATTAATTAATATTATTTAAACTACTTGACTCTAAACAATATATAGTTGGAGTTAATCTATCTATAAAAGTTTTATGATGGGAAACAATAACCATTGATTTATTTATTGAATTTAAAATATCAATAATTTTGTTTTCTGCAGATTCGTCTAATGCATTTGTTGGTTCATCAAGTAGTAATATTTTTGGCTTTGTGATCAATATACCAGCTAAGGCCACAATTTTTTGTTCGCCTCCACTTAAATCATATATATTCCTATTTTCTAAATGTAAAATGCCAAGTTCTTTTAATATATTTATGCTTTGTTTGTATGCTTCATCTTTTTCTATACCTTTAGCTCTTAATGCAAACATTACATCTTCAATTACAGTTGGACATAAGAAATGATCACTTACATCTTGAGGAAGATATCCTAAATCACTCCTAAACTTTTTAAAATCTTTTAATTTATCTATTTTATTATGAAATAGATATAATTCTCCCTCAGTTTGAATTAACAAACCAGCAATAATTTTTAACAAAGAACTTTTGCCACTACCATTTGCTCCAATTATTGCAACTTTTTCTTCATGTGAAACATCTAATGATATATTAGAAAATATTTTTTTTGTATCTGTTTTATAAGATATATTTTTTAAATTTATTGAACAACTCATATAATAACCTTTTTAATATATAAAAGTAAAACTAAAAATACTAATATAAAATCATAAATTGACAATTTTGAATTATTAATTAAATAGATCTTTCCATTAAAACCTCTTAATTGAAATGATTCTTGCATTGCATTTGCTTTAATAATTGATTTCACAAAAATATGTCCAAATAAATTACCAAAAGTTTCATACGTAAACATTGTAGATCTAGCCCTGAAACCTCTTGCTTTTAAAGTGAATCTTATTTTTTTCAATTCATCACTTAAAGTTTGAATCATTTTCAATGTAAAATAAATACTACATACAAATGCATTGGGAAATCTAAGTTCATGTAATGCTCTTATTATGTCATATCCATTAGAAGAAGAAAATAGCAATAAATTAAACAAAATTATCATATTTGTTCTCATGTAAATATTTATTGCCTCATCAACACTATTTTGAAAAAGTAAAACCAAAAAAATCATAATAATAAATAAGTTTAAAAATATCAATTTTTTTATAATAGATATAATATTTTTAAATTCACAATAAATCAAAAATATTACTGGTAAAAAATATAGAAACTCTATTTTATTAAAACTAATAAATATTGAGTATAAAAAAGCGGAAAATAATAAAGTTGAAGGATTAAATCTACTCATTGTTTTAATCTTTTAAGAAATAAAAAAATAAAGGTAATAAAAATAATTGCAATTATTGATTTAATTACACTCTCTTGTTTTGCGTCATAAGTCTCTTGTTGATTGTTGTTTTTAATATTTTCTATTTTAATATTACGAGTAGCTGCGTGCCCATCAATAGTTTCAACTCTTACAATTATTTTTGAAGATTTTAGATTAGTAATTACATATTCGCCTTCATTATTTGTTAGTCCTTCTTCAAATAATTTATTATCACCATTATAAATCTGTATCTTACATTTTTTGCAAGTAGAACCTGAGGCATAATAGGAGCTAACAAAAACTTGATTCTTTTCATAAGATAAAAACAAATTTAATTTATGTGCATATAAATTAATTAATAAGAATAAAACAATAGATATTATTTTCATAAATTAGACTCTTTAAGAAATTGAGGTACAGATTTCTTTAAATAATTAATCAAAAATAAAGTAATAAATCCTTCAACTATCATTGATGGAATATTTGCAAATAAAATAGTATAAGCCGCGTATATATATTCATCTTTTGAGAAAGCTAAAATTATAGCTAGAAAAACTGTAGATATAAAAACAGACAAAAATCCAATAAGAAAATATTTGATTTTTTGATTACAGAAATTTAAAAATCCTACTTTTGTAATTATATATATAATAAATGAAGGAATTGCCATAATAAACAAATTAACCCCTAATGAAGTTAATCCACCATAACCTAATAATGTAGCTTGCAGAATTAATGCTACTAAAATAGCTATAAAAACTTGCGAACCTAATAATATACCAATTAGTCCTATTAATACTAAATGCATTTGAGTAGGACCTAAAGGTATATGAATAAATGAAGCCATAAAAAAAACTGCACCCATTGCAGATACTAATGCAATATTAGAATTTTTTAAATTTTTTAAAGAATATATAACAAATGCGAATGATACCGTGGAAGTAGATATTACAACGCCACTTGTTAATATACCATCTGAAATATGCATTAGTAAACCTTAATTAATAAGCTTTTATCCAAATAAGTGCCCCATTTTCAATTGGATACTCTTGTTTATTAAATTCTTTTGTACCCTCATCAATTAAAGCGGCAAAGCCCCACCATCCTTTATGATTTAATACAAATGAAAAAATACCGTTATCATCAGTTTTTACAATTTGAGTAATATGCGCATTGGTTGGCGCTTTTAATTTAAATTCATTAAAAAGCTCAATTTCTACATCAATATTTTTTAACGCTTGACCATCTTTTAAAACTTTTCCTTGAAATAAATTTCCAGAATATAATCCAAAAGGTTTAACTAAAGGAATTATCTCATATTTTAAACCAATAGGTTTATCCCATCCATCTTCTCTACCAAAGGCACTAACAATTACTTTAGATACATGTTTAATATATTTTTCTTCAGCTTTTTCAAAATAAGCCTTTGGTTCTATAAAAAATTTATATACGCCAGGTTTTTTTATTTTATATTTACTGGTCCAAGAAAGATTATTAAACTTCTTTGTTTTTGTTAATTCAAGAGGTTTATCTTTTCCGTTTACAAAAATTCCAACTGGTTTTTCAAGTTTAAGACCCATTTGTTCAAAAGGATGTATAAACATTGCATCAATTTTAATCTTTGAATCTTCAATAGTAGTTATATTATCATTTTCGGGTAAAAGAGCTAAAAAATGCGCATTTAAAGATATCGTAAAATAAATAAAAAATAAAATTTTTTTCATACTAAACCTTTCGTTGATAAATTTTCAAATTTAAATAGATTATAAAACTTGTACATTTACAAATAAATAAAAAGACTTTTATGTAGTTTTAAAACTAAAATAAATTATTATTTACATAATTTGAATGTATTAAATTAAATCTAATTTAGATTTGAATTAGATTAATAAATAATGATATTTTTTTTAAAATCCGTATTATACATATTTAAATCTGTATTTAATATTACAAAATATGATAAATTTCAATCTTTTATAAATTACTTAATAAATTATTTTAGATTTATATTAACTATTACAATTTTTTAATTATTTATAATAATGCTAAGATCCACTCTTTTAACTTTTCAAAACTATCTTCTTGTTTATTACTTATAAAAAGACTAGGTTTGTTTTTTCTATTATTTTTTACATCTTCTTTCATAGACTCTATATCAACATCTACATAGGGAGCTAAATCAGTTTTATTTACTATAAGTAAATCTGAAAATAAAAGACCTGCGCCTTTCTTTCTTGGTATATCTGAACCTTGTGCAACATCAATAACATAAGCATAGTAATCAACTAATTCATAAGAGAATGTTGCAGATAAATTATCTCCACCACTTTCAACAAAGATAATGTCAGGATTGAATTTTTCTTCAAGTTCTTCAACTGCTTTTAAATTCATTGAAATATCATCACGTATAGCTGTATGAGGACATCCTCCAGTTTCAACACCTATAATTTGTTCACTATGTAAATCTAATTTACTTTTTAAGTAATTTGCATCTTCAGTTGTATATATATCATTAGTTACTATTGCTAAAGTATAATCATCTTTTAACATATTTGTTAATTTCTCTATAATTGAAGTTTTACCACTTCCCACAGGACCTGCAATTCCTATTTTAATACTCATACTTATATCTCCTGTAATTTATTTATGTTACAAACATTTTTGGTTCTAAATTTAAATGAGAAAAAATAGCCTCTTCAAATAAAGGATTAAAATTACTTGCATTTGTAGAACATTGATTTATTGATTTTTCAATTATCTCATCAAAAGTAAATAGAACTTTTTGTAAATCAGAAGGCTTGATTCTTGAAATTTTCAAACTTGCACTTGCAATATTGATCAAAGATTTTTTACACCAAAGTAGTAAAAAAGTATCTTCATCTAAATCTAATTCATAAGCATAAGCACTTAAAATAAAAAGTTCGTTTCCTGGTGTTTGCTTATTTTTTACTTTTTCGAAATAATTACTGACAATATCTTTTGTAATATCAAAATTTATATGTTTTAAGTAATTCTCTCCTAAATCTTTTGAAGCTTTAGCATATTCATAACTTAGCATTGATATGAATTTCTTATCCTCTTTTATTATAAAGTTTAGTTTTTCTTCTTTTAAAAGTTTAAAAACTCTTTTAGCAAAAACAAAATCTAACTTTTCATATTGATCTATAATGAAATTATCAAGATAATCTTTTAAACTCTGTTTATCATGAACAAACCCTAATACAATATGAGGCTCTAGACCAAATGAATGTACAAAAGCTCCTGATGGAAAAATCCCATCAAGAAGTTGAATAAATCTGCTTAATGCTTTTTTTTCTTTAGTGTTTGTGGTGTGCGTTACCATTTGGTTTAAAAATACCTTTATATTTTTTTACTTCTATATTATCTATTTGTTGACATGTTCTTATTATATCTGCAGTTGAAATATCTTCTAAAATTGTGATTTTATAATCTTCAATACAAATGGGTTGATGTCTATTTCCTATTTCATAAGCAATTTTTGCAAAATTAATATGATCTTTAAACTTTAAGATATATATTCTATCTTCGGACTTTGATATTTTTATCTTATATGAATCTTCACATACTAAGATATCATCTTCGTGTAAATGAGTATATTTTACTTTTACTATAAACTCTATACCTTTTTTTGTAATAGCTGATAAATTTGGTTTTTGCATATCAAACCAATCAAGTTCAACACTATCATCAAACTCAAGATCTTTTTTTATTTTTATTGCTTTCTTTATCAAAACTTCTCCTAAAATAGAAAGTATTTTTTTGCCATTGGCAATTGTGTTTGAAATGTAGATTCGATAAGTTCATTATTTACTTTTACATCATAGGTTTCAGGATCGACTTCAATTTTTCCAATAAAATCATTTAATTTCATATCTTTTTTACTAATATTTCTAGTGTTTTTAACTGAAATCATTTTTTTATTAATCTTTAATTTATCCTTTATTCCACACTCAATAGCATTTTTTGAAACAAAAATAGCACTAATATTAGAAGCAGCCTTACCTAAACTTCCAAACATTGGTCTGTACATATTTGGTTCAGGTGTTGGAATAGAAGCATTAGAATCTCCCATCATACTTAATGCAATAAAACCACCTTTTATAATAATTTCAGGTTTTACTCCAAAAAAAGCAGGTGTCCATAAAACTAAATCAGCCATTTTACCAACTTCTACACTTCCCACATGTTCATCAATACCACAAGCAATAGCAGGATTTATAGTATATTTAGCAATATATCTTTTTATTCTTTCATTATCATCATTTTTACTATCTAAATCTAAGGAACCTCTTTGTTTTTTCATAGAATCTGCAACTTGCCAAGTTCTTATAATAACTTCTCCTACTCTACCCATAGCTTGTGAATCTGAGCTTGTCATTGATATAGCACCTATATCATGAAGTACATCTTCTGCAGCAATAGTTTTTCCTCTAATTCTAGACTCTGCAAAACTAACATCCTCTGGAATTTTAGGACTTAAATGATGACAAACCATAAGCATATCAAGATGTTCTTCTATTGTATTTTTTGTATAAGGAAGTGTTGGGTTAGTTGAAGAAGGCAAAATATTTTCTAAACCTGCAACTTTCATTATATCAGGAGCATGTCCACCTCCAGCACCTTCAGAATGAAAAGTATGTATTGTTCTACCTTTAAAAGCATTTACTGTATTATCTACAAAACCAGATTCATTTAAAGTATCTGTATGAATTGCAACTTGTACATCTAAATCATCTGCAACCTTCAAACAAGTATCAATAGCATTGGGTGTTGTTCCCCAATCTTCATGTAATTTAAGTCCCATAGCTCCAGCTTCAATCTGAACTTTTAAAGCTTCGTAATTAGAACTATTCCCTTTACCCATAAAACCAAAATTTAAAGGTAAGTCATCAACTGCTTCTATCATCTTATGGATATTAAACTTACCAGGAGTACACGTTGTTGCATTTGTACCTGTATTTGGTCCAGTTCCTCCGCCAATCATAGTTGTAACACCAGAAGCTAAAGCTTCATCAATTTGTCCAGGAGATATAAAATGAATATGAGCATCAATACCGCCAGCTGTTATAATTTTTCCTTCAGCAGAAAGAATCTCAGTATTTGCCCCTATTTCTAAACCTTGCGTTATACCATCACAATTATAAGGATTCCCACTTTTACCAATAGCAGATATTTTTCCATCTTTAACTCCAATATCTGCTTTATAAATACCAGTATAATCTATAATTATTGCATTAGTTATTATTAAGTCTGCGACGTCTACAGCTAATGGAGATTGACTCATTCCATCTCTAATAGTCTTACCACCGCCAAACTTTGATTCTTCACCATATATTGTAAAATCTTTTTCAATTTTTGCAATAAGATTAGTATCGGCTAATCTAAATCTATCATTTTTAGTGGGACCATACATTGAAGCATATTTTTCTTTTGATATTTTCATGATCTACTCCCTATAAATTTTTTTAAATTTTGCATTGCTTTTTCTTTAGTATCATCTTCATCTAAATATCCATTTACTAAACCATTAAATCCAGCTATATATCGTTTTCCTTTAAATTCAACAAGTTCAATCTGCTTTTTTGACCCTGGCTCAAATCTAACAGAAGTTCCAGCAGGAATATTTAATCTTTTTCCATATGTACTTTCTCTACTAAAATCTAAAAAAGCATTTACTTCAAAAAAATGATAATGTGAACCTACTTGAATAGGCCTGTCTCCAACATTTTCAACTTCTATTTCTGTTATTTCTAAGTTCTCATTTATTAATATTTCACCTTCATCTATAAAATATTCTCCAGGAGTAATTGAACTTTTTTTAATAGGTATTGGATTATGCACAGTAACCAACTTTGTACCATCATCAAAAGTAGCTTCTGTTTGAACCATAGACATCATAGATGCAACACCATCTAAAACATCATCACTTCCTAAAACCTTTGTTGCTTCAACCATTAAAGTAGAAACAGATTTACCCTCTCTAGCACCTTCTAAAATATAAGAACTAATAATTGATATTGCTTCTGGATAATTTAACTTTAAACCTTTTGCTTTTCGTTCTAAAGCTAATTTTGAAGCTGTGTAAATCATTAGTTTTTCTTGTTCACGATTTGTTAAAAACATTAATATCTCCTATTGTTTACCTAAATTAAAAGCACTCTTTTTTAACTCTTTTCTATAAAGTATCCAAATGTCCTTTTGTTTTTTCTTGATTTCAATCATATTATTTGAATTAATTGAACCTATTATCATCTCTTTTGATTTAGTATAACAAAATGAATTAAAACCATTTTTATGTAAAATATTTAAAAAATGATCATTTTCTTTAGTCTTGATATATAATTTTAGATATATATAGTTATGGCTTTTATGTCTTTTTATATAATCTTTTAAAGTACTACCTTTTACCTCAAAGTTTTCAAAATATTCTAATTCATTTTTACAATAAAACTTATTTCTTATAAGCATTGAATCAAAATCAAAATGTTCAAAACTTCTTCCTTGGGTTAAAATATCACTATAGAAAAAAGAGGATTTTTCATCTGCTTTAATCCTTAATATTTGAAGAATTTTTGAATCTTTATATAAAATCAATTCATCATTTAAAAATTCAAAATTTGAATTTTTTAAATTTATATTTAGATAATTAATTCCAAAGTCTTTTTTTGAAGGATAAACTTTTGTTGCTGATTCAGTAGTAAAGATTGCACTTGAATTTAAAAGTTTAACATTTGTTTTTACTCTATCTTTTGGAAAAATGCCTTCTCCTATACTAAGTAGCTTTACATAATTTTCATTATCGTTAAAATAATAATATCTACTAGGAAGATTAAGTTTAGTTATTGAGAAAACATTATTTTCAAAATCTATTGATATACTCATTATACTGATAAATACTTTTCTACTATTTCGTCATTTAAATGAGCAATTTCATCATTTGCAACAACTCTACCACGCTCAAGAAGGAAAAAGTCATCTCCATGTCGTCTTGCAAAAGGTAATTTTTGCTCAACTAAGATAACTGTAATTTTCTCTTCTTTTGTAAGATAATCTATAACTGCACCAATTTGTTGAACTATATTAGGTTGTATTCCTTCAGAAGGTTCATCAAGAATTAAAAGTTTTGGATCTAAACACAAAGCTCGTGCAATAGCAAGTTGCTGTTGTTGTCCACCTGAAAGATCTCCACCTTTTCTATGTAGCATTTCTTTTAATACTGGAAATAAATCATATATTTTATCAGGGACTTTTTTTAATCCATTTCTATTTCCTAAAAGACCTATATTTAAATTTTCTTTTACACTTAACTGTGAAAATATTTCTCTTCCTTGAGGAACATAGCCTATTCCAAGGCCAGCTCTTTTTTCACTTCCTTTATTCACTATATTTTTACCTTCGAAAATAATTTCTCCACTTTTAATAGGTAATAATCCCATAATAGACTTTACTAAAGTGGTTTTACCCACTCCATTTCTTCCCATTAAACAAATACATTTTGCTTTTTTTATTTCAATATTTAAATCCCAAAGAGTATGACTTTGACCATAAAATTGATTTAGCTGCTTTAATTCTATCATACTACTCTCCCAAATATACTTTTCTTACTTTTTCATTTTCTTGAATATCTTGCATAGAACCTTCTGCCAAAACTGAACCTTCATGCAACACAGTAACTTTTTTTGCAATACTTCTAATAAATTCCATATCATGTTCTACAACTACAACTGAATGGTTTTTTGAAAGCTGTGTTAAAATCTGTCCAGTTTTTTCAACCTCTCCAGGAGTCATACCTGCTACGGGTTCATCTACAAGTAAAAGTTTAGGGTCTTGCATTAAAAGCATTCCAATTTCAAGCCACTGTTTTTGACCATGTGATAAAATTGAAGCTTTATCATTGTAATGATTTTTAAGACCTATTAACTCCATAGTTTCTTCAATTTTATCTTTTTGTTCACTACTCAATTTTGAAAAAAGTGTTTTAAAAAATCTTTTATCATCTTTCATAGCAAGTTCTAAATTTTCAAAAACCGAGTGTCCTTCAAATACAGTTGGTTTTTGAAACTTTCGACCTATACCAATTTGAGCAATTGAAGGTTCATCCATCTCAAGTAAATTAACAGCTTGACCAAAGACAATATCACCTTTATCCGGTTTTGTTTTACCAGTAATAACATCCATCATTGTAGATTTTCCTGCACCATTTGCTCCAATTATACATCTTAATTCTTCATATTCAATAGTAAGAGATAAAGAGTTTAGAGCTTTAAATCCATCAAAACTAACAGTTACATCATCAAGATAAAGTATTCTATCTCCACGTTTTAGTTCACCAATATTTTCTTCATTTTCATGTTTAAGTACTAACATTTTGAACCTTTTTTTCTTTTTTTGTTAATTTTATTTTAGAAAGTAATCCAACTACGCCTTTAGGCAAAAACAATGTTACTAAGACAAATATACCACCTAAAGCATATAACCAAACTTCTGGTAAAGCAGAGGTAAAATATGTACTTGCATAATTTACAATAAAAGCACCAACAATTGCGCCATATAAAGTTCCTCTACCGCCAATTGCAACCCAAATAACTAATTCAATAGAAAATAAAGGAGAAAATAGTCCTGGGTTAATAATTCCAACCTGAGGTACATATAAAGCCCCTGCAACTCCTGCCATAGAAGCACTTACAACAAAAATAAATAATTTATATTGTTCAACCTTATAACCTATAAATCTAGTTCTACTTTCCCCATCTCTAATTGCAATACAAACCCTACCTAGTTTAGAATTCATAATAAATCTAGATATTATATATCCTATAAAAAGTGATAAAAATGAAATAATTAAAAGTGATATTCGAGTACCCTTAGCTTGTAAATCAAATCCTAAAATATCTTTAAAATCAGTAAGTCCATTATTACCGCCAAATCCCATATCATTTCTAAAAAATGCTAGCATAAGAGCATAAGTCATAGCTTGAGTTATAATTGATAAATAAACTCCAGTTACCCTTGATCTAAAAGCAAGATATCCAAAAACAAAAGCTAATATAGAAGGAATAAGCATCATCATTACAAGAGTAAAAATAGGATTATCAAAACCGTACCAAAACCATGGTAACTCTTTTATATTCATAAATACCATAAAATCTGGAAGTTCTGAATTACCATAAACACCCCTATCTCCAATTTGACGCATTAAATACATACCCATTGCGTATCCACCTAAAGCAAAAAAAGCTCCATGACCTAAACTTAATATTCCAATATAACCCCAGACTAAGTCAAGTGCAAGTGCTAAAAGAGCAAACGCTAAATATTTACCTAAAAGTGTCACAGTAAATGTTGAAATATAAAATATAGAATCAGGACTTACGAACAAATTTGAAAATGAAACATAAGCTACAACAATCGCTAAAATAGTTAATACTATTTTACCACCTTTATCATTTTCTAAAATTTGCAAAATAATTGGTTTTCTTTTCATGTTTTTTACTTCTTTCATATTTTAATCCTGTGCATCTCGACCCTTTTGAGGGAAAAGTCCTCTAGGTCTTTTTTGAATAAAAAGAATAATAAATACTAAAATAATTACTTTCGCAAGTACTGCGCCAGCTACTGGTTCAATGAATTTATTTATTTCGCCAAGAGTAATTGCACCAATAAGAGTACCCCAAAGATTACCTACTCCTCCAAATACTACAACCATAAATGAATCAACAATATATGCTTGACCTAAGTTTGGTCCTACATTAGTAAGTTGAGATAAAGCTACACCTGCAATTCCAGCAATTCCAGAACCAATACCAAAGGTCATCGCATCTATCCAAGAGGTTTTAATACCCATTGCCTGTGACATTTGTCTATTTTGTGTTACTGCTCTAACTTTTAAACCAAGAGATGTTTTATTTAAAACGAGCAATACACCAATAAATACTATTAATGCAAAGATGATAATATAAAGTCTATTATATGTTAAAGATAATGCCGAATTGATTTCAAGAGCTCCACTCATCCATTGAGGAGTTTTTACTTCTTGATTTAGTGGTGAATAAATTGTTCTTATTATTTGCTGCAAAATAAGACTAATTCCAAAAGTTGCAAGAAGTGTTTCAAGTGGCCTTCCATATAAATGTCGAATAACTAATTTTTCAATAATAATTCCTACTATACCACTTACTATAAAGGCAGCTGGAATAGCTATTAAAATTGAATATTCAATTATATTTGGCATAATTTGTTGAATAGTATAAGTTGTATATGCTCCAATCATCATCATTTCACCATGTGCCATATTTATTACTTTCATTACGCCAAAGGTAATTGAAAGACCAATAGCAGCTAAAAGTAAAACAGAGCCCATACTTAAACCAAAAAAAGCTTTTTCTATTACAGCATAATATGATCGAATTGCTTCAATAGATGATATTGATTTTAAAGAAGCTTTGATTAATTCTTCAGAGTTAGACTCATTATTTGAAATTTCTTTTAAAGTAGATAATGCTTTTGAAGATATAAATTCACTTAAATTATTTACAGCAGTTATCTGTTCTTTACCAATTAAATATTTAGCTTGTAAAATAGTTTTTGCTTCTAGTAAAACCTTAGATACACTAGAATCTTTTTCAAGTTTTAATGCTTTATCAATTAATTTTTCTGAATCTTTAGAAATATTTTGTAAAATATTTTTTGCAGATAACAACCTAGTATCTACATTTTTAGAAAATAAATTCAATTGAGCAAGTTTTCTTTTTATAAGACTTCTTAATTTATTGTTAGTTTTAACTTTTTTAAAACTTCTTTTATGTTGCGGTTCTAAAACTTTACCATCTAAAAAACTTTTTGTAAAATATTTAGTACCTTCTTTTTTTTCTAAGATAACAAATAGTCCATCCTTCTTAGTATAAAAAAGTTTTCCTTCCGAGAGCTTTAATAAAAGATTTTGAGTTCTTTTTTCATCTATATAAGTTGAAACTATTTTCTCTATAAGTTTGAACTTAGTTTTTAGCGAATTAGTTTTTAATTTTTCTATATCTTTTTCAAAGCTAGCAAAAAGAGATGAAATGAATAATAAATTAAGAAAGATTATTTTAAATAAATTAGTTTTCATGTAGTTCCTTAAAATAAAGAGAAGAGTTAACCCTCCTCTCTTTTTTAAATTTAATAATTTTGACCAGAACACTTTTTAGTTATAGTATTATAATTACCACAATTAATAGGTTCAGTCCAGTTAGAAATTACATCTTTAGATGAAGGTAAAAAATTAGACCACGCATCTCCTGGTATTTCACTTTCTGTTTGCCATACTGTCTCAAATTGACCATCTTCTTGAATTTCACCAATTAAAACAGGTTTAGTTATATGATGATTTTTAAGCATTGTTGCTGTTCCTCCAGTTAAATTAGGAACTTGTAAACCTATGATAGCCTTACTTACAGCACTAACATCTGTAGTTCCAGCTTTTTCGACAGCTTTTACCCAAAGTTTAAATCCAACATACGTAGCTTCCATTGGATCATTTGTAACTCTCTTATCATTTTTAATAAATTTTTTCCAAGTAGCAATAAATTGATCATTTATTTCAGCCTCTGAACTTTGAAAGTAATTCCATGCCGCTAAATGTCCAACTAAAGGTTTTGCATCTATTCCTGATAACTCTTCTTCTCCAACAGAAAAAGCAACTACAGGAATATTTTCAGCAGAAATACCTTGATTTGATAATTCTTTATAAAAAGGAACATTAGCATCACCATTAATTGTAGAAACTACAGCTGTCTTTTTTCCAGCTGAACCAAATTTTTTAACATCTGATACAATTGATTGCCAATCAGAATGACCAAAAGGAGTATAATTTATCATAATATCTTTTGACTTCACACCTTTTGACTTTAAATATGATTCTAAAATTTTATTTGTTGTTCTTGGATAAACGTAATCAGTTCCAGCAAGAACCCATCTTTTTACACCTATTTCATTCATTAAGTAATCAACTGCAGGTATTGCTTGCTGGTTTGGAGAAGCACCTGTATAAAATACATTTTTAGATGATTCTTCACCTTCATATTGTACAGGATAAAATAAAAGCCCATTTAACTCTTCAACAACAGGTAAAACAGATTTTCTTGATACTGAAGTCCAACAACCAAATGTTACATCAACTTTCTCTTTTGTTAAAAGACCTCTCATCTTTTCAGCGAATAAAGGCCAATTTGAAGCTGGATCAACAACAACAGGTTCTAGTTTTTTACCTAAAACTCCACCTTTTTTATTCTGTTCTTCAATTAACATTAAAACAGTATCTTTTAATGTAGTTTCTGAAATTGCCATTGTTCCAGATAATGAGTGCAGAACACCAACCTTTATAGTATCTGCAGCTTGAGCAATTGTAGACATTGTTACAATTGCAGCAACACATAATGATTTTGCTAATATTTTTTTCATATACTATCTCCTCAGATTTTAATACCAAATAATTTGATATTACTTAAGAAAAAGTATAAAAAAGTAGTGTTGCGTTTGTGTTGTTATTTATATCAAACGTGTAATTATCTGTATACTATTTATACATTAGATTTATATTTATTTACGATTAAGACTATTTCATCAAATCTATATTCTGAAAGAAGATTTTTAATATTATTCTTAAATATAGGATCAATATCATCATTTTCTATAATTTTATTTATTAGGTTTGCGTCAAGTCTAATTGATGCATCTAAAAGCTTTTCTATAAGATCTTTATTTAATTTAAATGTTTTTTCAACTTCTTCTTTATTTTCAATTTTATAACTAAAATTCATATCTAAAAATTTTTCTAAGGATTTAGTAATATCCTTCTCTTCAAATGGTTTTGTTAAAAAATAATCAGCTCCAACATCAATTGCTTTTTGTCTATCATCATCAAACACATTTGCAGAATTTGCAACTATTGGTATATGTTTTACACTCTTTTTTAATATCGTTATAGTCTCTAATCCATCTAAGTTAGGCATTAAAATATCCATAAATATCAAATCAAATTCTATTCTATTACTAATATCTAAAGCTTCTAACCCATCTTTTGCCTCATAAGTTTTAATATTATAAGAATGAAGTAGTTTAACTAGTAGTTCTCTATTCTCTTTTGTATCATCAACTACTAATATCTTAAAATCATTATAGTTGTCTTTAACTGAAATCACCTCTTTTGAATGATCAGAAATTACTTCTTTCAAAGAATTAGCTTCTTTAACTTCAATTTCAAAATCAAAAGTTGTACCAACACCAATTTTAGATACAAAAGAAATTTTTCCATTCATCTTTTCAATAAGTTCTTTAGTTATTGATAAACCAAGTCCTGTGCCTTTGTGCTTATATTTGGATTCTTCTATTTGTTCAAAAGGTTTAAAAATTAGCTTTTGCGATTTTTTATCTATTCCAATACCTGTATCACTTATTTTTACTTTTAATTTTCCTAATTGAAAATTTATATATACATTTATTTCTCCAACATCTGTAAATTTTACAGCATTACCTAAAATATTAATGAATACTTGTCTTACTCTTGTTTCATCACACTCTATAAACTTGGGAACATTTTTATCAATAAATAGGTTAAACTTTAAATTTTTATCACTACATCTTTGAGAAAATAAAAGCTCAATGTCTTCAATTAGTCTATCTAAATTTGTTACTTTCAAATTTATAGATATTTTACCTGCTTCAATTTTTGCAAATTCTAAAATTTCATTTATTATAGATAACAGGTGTTGTCCACTTTTTTTAATTATTTGAATATTTTCTTTTTCTTGATTACTTATAGTTGAAGATTTTTCAAGTAAAGTTGTAAAACCTAGAATTGCATTTAATGGTGTTCGAAGTTCATGAGACATATTTGTTAAAAAAATTGATTTTGACATATTTGCTTTTTGAGCTTCTACTGTAGCTTTTTTTAACTTATTTTCATACTCTTTTCGTTCTGTAATATCAGAAAAAACGACAACAGACCCCTCTAATAATTCTTTGTTACTATATATAGGTGTGCTAACATAATCCACTGGAAATTCTTTTCCCAATTTTGATAAAAAAGTTAATTCATCTTTTTCATTTAACATAAGTCTTTCTCTTTGCTGAGCACCTTTTTTGAAAAAATGTTTACCAATACTTTTATTTATATATTTACCAATTAACTCTTCTGAACTATAACCTAAAAGTTTTGATGCCATTGGATTTAGAAAAACAAATCTACCTTTTGAATCAAGCCCAAAAATTCCTTCAGCAGCAAGATCCAAAAGTCTTTTATTTTGTTGTTGAGAAGAAATAAGATCTATAGCATTATTTTTAAAAACTTCAACTGCACCTATCATTTGGCTAACTTCATCCATAAAAACTCTTTGAGGAAGTACTATATCCATATCATTTTTTGCAAGTTTTAGCATTCCTTTATTTAGTATTTCCAAAGGATGAATTATTCTGTATAAGATTACAAAAAAGAATGAAAAAATAAAAAGAATTATTAAAAACAATACAGCTAAACTAAGATATGTTTCCATTCTTTTAACGGTCTCATGAGTTTCAGTAACTTTCTTTTGTGTTCTATTTTCAAAAGCATTATAAAATTCATTCAAAGGTTTCATAATAGTAATTTTTGCTTTATGATAATCATCTGAATACATAATTTTACTTGCTAGCGTATAATCAGGATTAGAATTAATTGTAAATTCTCCATTTTTATCTTGAAAAACACCTTTAATAGCATTCATTGCTTTTTCTTCTAAATTTGTTAATTCATCAGATTCTTTCTGAGATTTATATAAAAGTTCTAACTCTTCATCTGGAAAACCAGCTTCTTTCATGAGTCTTCTAAGTGGTGTTTTTTTTCCATTTAAAAAATTATTGGATCCTTTTAAAGTAAATAAATCCCAATAAATACGATTATAATACTTAGGCCTAGCTTTTTGACCATTTCTAATATCTAGGACAGATTGAAACTGCTCTTTAAACATATCATTTCCAGTAATTACATATGTCCTTGCCATTCTAGTTAAATCATCGGAACTTTGTCTAAGTTCATCTGCTAAAACAAAAGAACGATATTGCATTTTATAAGCATCTTCAAGTTCTTTAATCGCATTTTGATAATCACTTAAGATGAAAATAAAACTAATCAAAGAAATACTATTAATAAATAAAAGTAAAATAAAAAGTTGTTTAAGTTTCATACAGTCGGTTCAATCTTTCATTTGTTTTTATGTTATAATAACAAAAAAATCAAGCTAAGTTTAAAAAAAAATGAATAAAAAATATACTATATTAATTGTTGATGATAAACCTGAAAACTTACAATATCTTAATAAAATATTAAAATGTGATGAGTATGATATACGAGCTACATTAAATGCTACAATGGCACTAAAAGCTGCTAAACTCAATACTCCAAACCTAATACTCCTTGATATAAAAATGCCTGAAATAAATGGATATGAATTATGTTCAAAATTTAAACAAGAAGATGAGTTGAAAGATATTCCTATTATTTTTATTTCTGCGCTAAATAATATAGAAGATAAAATAAAAGCTTTTGAAGAAGGGGGCGTTGATTATATAACAAAACCTTTTGAACCCAAAGAGATTCAAGCAAGAATAAAAACACAACTTCAAATACATAAAAGTAAAGAAACAATACATAATTTACTTAAGCAGCAAGACTTATTTGTAAAAAAAATTATGCATGATATGAATACTCCTGTTTCAATTATCTCTTTGAACACAGAACTTATTGAAACAAATAATGGTCCATCAAAACAAATTGACGCAATAAAAGCTTCAAGTAAAACACTATCTTGCATCTATGGAGATTTATCTTATAAAATAAAAAAAGAGAATCGTCATTATGAAATATCCAAAATTAATCTTTTAAATTTCATTAGTTCTAGAATACAATTCTTTGACGAACTTGCAAATGAAAAAGATATTCATATACAATTAGAATATACTCAAGATATTAACGTATTTATAAACAAATATGAGATGGAAAGAATTATTGATAATACAATAAGTAATGCAATAAAATACAGTACTGAATCTTCAGAAATTATAATATTTTTTGGTGAAGAAGAATCAGATTATATAATTTCTATAGAAAACTTTGGTTCAATTATTGAAGATACTAAAAAAATATTTGATCCATACTTCCAACAATCAAAAAAGAGGCCAGGATTAGGTTTAGGACTTAATATAGTAAAAGAAATTTGCGATAAATATGATGTAAAAATAAAAGTTCATAGTCAAAAAGATTCAGCTACTAAATTTATATTTAATATAAACTCTATTTTAAAGTGAAATAAATGAAAATTTTTTTATTAGAAGATGATCATTCATTAAGCAGTTTAATTTGTTATGGTCTACAAGAAAGGGGATTCTTTGTAAGTTCATCAAAAGATGGTTATAAGGCAATGACCAGTATATTAAATAGCCAATTTGATTTATATATTTTAGATATAAATGTTCCTGGGTTTGATGGTCTTGATGTATTAAAAGAGATTAGAAAAATACATGATAATGTTCCTATTATAATTATTAGTGCACAACTTGATATAGATAATATATCAAAAGCATATAACTTGGGATGTAATGATTATATTAAAAAACCTTTTGAGATAGAAGAACTTATGTTACATATAAAATATCATATAAAAACAATTCTTAAATCAAATATTGATACAGACATAATAGATTTAAATTTTGGATTTAAATTTAATATGAAAGATCAAAATTTGTATAAATTTAAGCATGAGATAACTCTCACTCAAAAAGAAAAACTACTGTTAACTCTTTTTATAAAAAATCTCAATAAAACTATCTCATTTGAAATAATTCATGAATATGTATGGGATAATAAAGAAATGGAAGCAGTAAGCATGAGAAGTATGATTCATAAGCTACAAAAAAAGTTAAAAAGTGGAATGATAGTAAATATAAGAGGAGTTGGTTATAAATTAATTACAAATAACAATATAAATATATAATAAGAAAATTAACTAAAAAGCCCTAATTAGGGCTTCTAATCTTTTGGTAAAAGTTTTACAGGAACAATTTGGAATTCTTCCATATTCCATACTCCATTAACTACATAAGGTTCATTTTCTAACCATTCATTGATTTCGTCATCATTATCAAAATCTACATATAACGTTGATCCAACCATTTTATCTTCTTCTATAAGTGCCCCGGCATTTATAATTTTGCCTTTTGCCATTAAATCTTTTGCACCTGATAAATGATCTTCTCT
>JAAETO010000192.1 GCA_024228275.1 Arcobacter sp. | reverse complement strand
GTAAATAATTTAACTGCAACAATATTAGATGAACTTTCAGGTGTTGAAACTTCTCATTCTCCTTCTGTATCTATTACAATTGACACAACTTCTACTGATAAGCCAATAAATAATGATCCAGCTTTAATAGATGATAATGGAGATAATATTCTTGATATTACTAATGATAATACTCCTACTGTAAGTATAACATTACCAGAAGATGCAGTAGCTGGTGATAAAGTAAAATTATATAATGAAGATAATGAAGAAATAGGTGAACATGAGTTAACACAAGAAGATATTAATAATGGTACAGTAAGTGTAACACCAAATGAAGAACTTATTGATGGTAACCATGTATTAACTACATCTATAACGGATAAAGCAGGAAATGAATCAGAAAAATCAGATCCAATAGAAGTAGAGATAGATACTACTCCAACAGATGCACCTGGTACGATAACTTTTGTAGATGATTCTGGAGAAGAAGTTGATGAAAATGGAACTAATGATACTACTCCTACAGTTATTGTATCTCTTCCAGAGAATACAAAAGTTGGAGATCTTGTTAGTGTTTATAATGGTGAAGAAATAATAGGTACAAAAGAAGTAACACAAGAAGATTTAGATAAAAAACCTTCTTCTATTGAAGTTGATTTAGATGATACTTTAACTGATGGAACTCATGAAATTACTGCTACAGTAACAGATAAGGTTGGTAATGAATCAGATAAATCAGAACCTACAGATTTATTAATTGATACAGTACCCCCAGGGATTCCAACAGATTTAGTTGCAAAAGATGATAATGGATTAACAGTAGATGAAGATCCAGGAACAGCAGATACAACACCAACAGTAACGGTAAGCTTACCAGAAGATGCAGAAGTTGGAGATGTATTAAAATTATATAATGAAGATAATGAAGTAATAGGTGAACATAAATTAACACAAGAAGATATTGATAATGGTATAGCAAGTGTAACACCAGAAGATGAGTTAGAAGATAAAAAAACTCATGAATTAAGTGTAAGGGTAACAGATAAAACAGGTAATGAATCAGGGAAATCAGATCCAATTGAAGTAAAAGTAGATTCATCAATTACACCAAATCCAGATACAGAAGCACCAGATGCACCAGTAATTAGTGCAGTAGAGAATGATGAT
>JAAETO010000191.1 GCA_024228275.1 Arcobacter sp. | reverse complement strand
TGTCAAATCAGAAAAAACAGAAATTGTTGCAGTTAGGTTTGGAAATGTTCTTGGAAGTTCAGGTTCAGTAATACCAAAGTTTAAAACTCAAATAGAAGCAGGTAAAAATATCACAGTTACTCATCCTGATATTACAAGATACTTTATGCTTATTCCAGAAGCCTGAGAGCTTGTTCTTCAAGCAGTAGCAATAGCGAAAGGTGCAGAGATATTTATTTTAGATATGGGTGAACCTATAAAGCTAGTCGATTTAGCTAATAAAATGATAGAACTTTCAGGAAAAGAAAATATTGAAATAGAATTCTGTGGCTTAAGACCTGGTGAGAAACTTTATGAAGAATTACTTATAAATGATAGTGATAAAAAAACTGATTATGAGTCAATAACTGTTGCAAGTCCTACAAGGTTAGATATAAATAAATTGAATGGCCAAATAGACAATTTATTAGTTGTTGAAAATAAAATAGATGCATTAAAGCAAATTGTTCCGGAATTTAATCATAAATTGAATATTTAGTTTTTAAATGATAAGTTTAATTATCATTTAATTGAATGTTTCCTAAAATGATAAATAAGATTATCATTTTGGAGATATATGAAAAATATTCAAATTAGTATTGAAAGACAAAAAGTAGGTGAACTATTTTTTGAATCTCAAAAAAATCTTTATGGATTTAATTATACTAGTGACTTTCAACCTATATCGTTGATTATGCCATTTAAAAATTCTACCTCTTCTTGGAAAGAAAAGCTTCATCCTATTTTTGATATGAATATGCCCGAAGGTTATTTGTTTGAGATTTTTAAAAATTATTTAAATAAAGAGTATGGGTATATTGATGATTTTTTGATATTTTCATACATTTGCTCAAATATTCAAAGTAGAATCACTTATAAAAGTAGTTTTGAGAAAGAAGATTTTGAGAGTATAGATATAGATGA
>JAAETO010000190.1 GCA_024228275.1 Arcobacter sp. | reverse complement strand
GGTACACATAACAATCAGCAATGCTAAGAGGCAACTCTTAAATACTTTTCATTTTGTTAAACCAGAATTCTTACAAAGTTATCTAGACGAATTTTGTTATAAGTTCAATAGAAGATACTTTGGTGAAGCATTGTTCAATAGGCTCCTAATTGCTGCTGTTTCTTACAAAAATGAGTTTAGGTATGTATAAGGATAATCATATAAAAATAAGCTTATTAGTTTTTTGTTGTCGATTCATCGTTTCAATTATCTGAAGTTCTAGTGTTTTAACATTTTCAAGTTTTGTAATTCTATTTGATATATTTGCTATTTCAGACAATATACTCTCTGCTGTAGTTTTGTTATTACTTATTATAATTTCACTATTTTCTTTTATTAAAGAATCAATAGTTTTCTTTGTTTTTTCAATTTTAGCATTTGCTTGATTAGTTGAATCAATTACTTCAATTAATTTATTCTCCGAGCTTTTAGAATTTGAATCTATAGACCTTAAAAGAGCTGAATGGACATTATTAGCATCATCTGTCTTGTTTTCTAAAGATTCAACCCTTCTAGAAATGTCACCATAAAATTCTTTATTATTTTCACTTATTAATTTAATTTCATTAGCGTTTTTAGTCGAATCAGATGAGATATTCTTTATTTTTGGTTCTAAAAGATCAATTACCGATTTACCTAAACCTGAACTTATTTTACTAAGAATATCAGTTATTTCTGCTTTATACTCTTCTGTTAATTCTGTTGCTTTTTTCATAATATTATATTTCCTTCTTAATCATTGTATGTTCTTCTAATAATGAGTATAAATTTAAGAAACTTAGCAAAGCACCATTCTCATTACTCTTTTGTGGATTCCATTGGACAACTCTATTCTCAATGTCTTCTAATAGATACATATCTATATTCTCAACCTTTTGTCTAATCTGAGTGATGGTATTTGAGTTATTTTAATATTATCTTTTTCAACTATTAAATTATCAATAGTTTTTTCATTCTTTCTTATATCAACTACTTTATATTTCTCTACTGCCTCATTCAAGATATCTGCTAATGAGGTAAATTCATAGAGTTTTTTAGATACATACTTTTCAACTTCTTCTTTTTTCTTCTTTAACTCAGAGCCAGGAAATTTATCTCTCACTTTATTCCATAATTTCTTTCTATAAACTTTTTCTTCTTTAAGAGAGAGAGTTTTAATCCTTTCTATTTGGTTCAACTTTTTATCAAATTTAGTTGAACCTAAATCTTCCATTCTAGTAACAGAATTTTTTATTTTCTTACAAGAATTTCTGACTTCGGTTCTAAATTCTTCAACATATTCATTACACTTATCACGGTTGTTTAGTCTTTTTCCTTTTTTTATGTCTTTAATATTCTTTTTTGCTTTTTTAATCATATCTAATGTTTCTAATCGCTTTTTATCTAATTTTTCCATTTCATTCAGTAGGTTACCTTTCTCATTTTCCTGTGCTTTAAGTTGGGTTTCAATTACATTTCTCTTATTTAATATTACATTCTCTTTTATCTTCACCAGAACAACTTTCATTGTTAAAATTAATGAAGTAATATTTTTATAATTTGACTCTTTTTTTTCTAGCAATAAGCTTTCTTCGATACTTTTTATTACTTCTTCAGTATTAAGGTCATAAAATTTTTTTCTAGGATATTTGAATGATGTAAAATTCATCTTTGGGTTAATATTTTTTGCTTCTAGAATATTATTAAGTGTTGTCGTTAATAAACATTTTAATTCTTGCACTGTTTTGAGAACTTCATTTTGAGAATTATTGTCTTCATCATATCCCATCATATCAAATCTATTGGCAATAAAATGAATTCTACCAATATTTTTTAGTAATTCCTTCTCCTCAGCCAATAATGTTAAGCTATCAGACATTGTTTTGTTAGAAGCATCTAAAAACCAGAATATATGTGATTTACCATAAAGATTTTCTTTGACAACTTTATCTGTAGCAGATATAAATGAAGCAAGTCCAGGTGTGTCTATTATTTTGTGGTTTTTAAAATACTTTAAGGGATATTTTATATTTACCTCTTTTACAGCATCTATAATATTAAAAGAATTGACTTTGTCTGATTTAGCAACAATGTTATCTCTAAAAAAACAGTTTGTTTTCGAATTAACTAATATACCATAAATACTATCTTCACAATTTTTGTACAACCAATTTAATTCTGACGAAATACTACTAATTGTTTTATCTCTATCTTCTATAACTTTTATCTTCTCAGTTTTATACCAAAGTTTGTTTTTTCTATTAACTAACCTAATAAATGTTTCACTATCAATATTAAATTCAATCAATCTCTTTTCAATTAAATCTATATAATAAGCAACTGTTCTTTTAAATCTATTTCCTTCAGCTATTTTTTTATAGTTAAAATCATTGTCGCTAATATGTAACTTTAATTTGTCAATACCATGTGTATCTCTTTCTCTATAAAAGTCATTTGAAGATATAATTTGATGGTGAGATATACTTATTCCATTAAAGCAAGTCTCTAATCTTGCTTCAACTAGTTTCGGTATTGTTTTTCTAGTAATGCCTTCATCTACTTCAGTAATATTGTCCTGGTTCAGCGTGAATTGGACTTTTAGTTAAATTAAAATAGTGGTATTTTTCACCATATTTTGTTTATAATTCTTCTAATACTCAGTTCTATTTTTAGCAGCATTTTTCAGTTTATTTTCTCTGCATTTGAGTTTTTCATCAATTCTATTTTCCATAAAATCAATAGGAGTTAAGTAATAGAGCGATGAATGTAATCTGCTGTAGTTATATGTCTGAATATATTCATTTATTTTCTGTTTAGCACCCTCGAAACCAATTAAAGGAGTTGTTTTATAGAACTCTTGATTAAAAGTTCCAT
>JAAETO010000189.1 GCA_024228275.1 Arcobacter sp. | reverse complement strand
TTAATAAAAACAAAACTAAAACAAAAAAAAAATGAGTTTATTAGAACCAACTTATGAACGTGAACCAAAAACAGCAAACATGATTAATAGAAGAATGATTAAAGCTTTGACAGAAGATATATTTTTACTTACTGCACATAATCATTTGAAAGGCTGGTTATTCTTTGTTAAAGGCAATGGAAATAAACAATATAAAATTTTAATAAGTCAAAATAGATTTGGTTGTGAATGTGCTGATTTTCAATATACAGAAAATTGTTGTAAACATATTTATTTTATTGTTGGTCGTGTTCTACAAGATTTAGATATGATGAAAAATTTAAATTCCTTAAACCCCTGGTCTGAAGAGTTGAATACAAAACTTTTTAAGTTTTTTAGTTTTTATAAAAGCTGCAAAAATGAAAATTTTTTAAAGTCAAAAGATGGAACAATTGTTAAAAAAAAAGATGGAGAAGAAAAGAAAGAAATACCAACATCATCTCAAAATTTAAAGCAATGTTCAATTTGTTATGATGATATTTCATCAGAGGATTTAAAGTGGTCGTGTAAAACTTGTACTGATTCTAATTTTCATGAAAATTGTATTAATTTGTGGTTTATAAAAACATGTCATAAACGTACAGGAACTCCACATTGTCCTATATGCAGGACATCTATTATAAAAATAAAAGAAAGTTCTGATATAACAAAGTTTAATCAATTAGATCCGATGTTACATTTTACTGAGTTTACTTCAAGTTAAAATTATTTTAAATTTTAATTAAATATAAATTATTTTTTTAATAATATATAAAATGTTTCTTTTTTATTTCTTCTGTATCCAACTCTTCTCTTCCAGCGTTATGCAAAAGTACCCCACGCATTTTAGAATCTTTCATCAACATAACATGAGTTAATGTTTTATCTACTTCATCATGTGTTATTTTTTTAATTCCACGTGCTGATAAACATTCATATGAATATTTACTTGAAATATTAAAACCTTCTTCTACTCCATGTTTTGCTACGCAGAATTCCAGAAGTTTTTGATATTCCATATATTCACGTGGATTTACTCTAAGAAAATGATAAGTAGTCATACCATTATCTTGATCCATTGGAAAAGGAACTACTCTTCCTAATTGATCACAAAAACCTAACATTAAATTTGCAGCTTGGAACCATCTATAAACTGGAATTGAAGGGTTACATTTTACTACAGACATTCCTCCCATATTTTCATCTGATATACTTGATAAATCTACAATTTCACTAGCAGAAATTAAAAATTTAAGAGCTGGGTTTTTTTTAGCTTCTTCTGTAAGTTTTTTTTCTTTATAATCATCTTTATATTTCTCATTTTCAACTACTAATTTAATATCATCAACAGTGGCTAAATCCATGATTATGTAAGGTGGTTTATAATTAGTTCCAAATGAACGAACTGCTTCAACTAATTTTTTTTGACGAATATTTAGATCATCAATATTATCTTCTTCTAAAGGCAAAGCACCAAAATCAATAAATTTTCCACTACATAATGGTTCACCAGCTGTATTTTTTTCTTCTGTAAAAAAATCTTGCATTTTTGTCTTGAAATATATAATAGATCTTAAAAAAACAAAAATTATTTTTTATGATTAATACAAGTAATTATGATAACGACGAGTCAAAAGTTGATAATAATAACGAGGATGTTACATGTCAAATTTCAGATACCAGTGAAGAGTCAACGCTTAGAATTCTTGAAGGTTCAGCAAAAATAATAGTTAACACAGAAGATAAAGACTCTTTAAGATCAGCAGGAGAAGAAGCATGGACATCTGAAGCTGAAAAATTAGTAGGTGGTTGGGCAAATAATGCCACAGATAAATCAAAAATTCATAGTAAAAAAGCATCAAGAAACAAATTTTTTCATTCTTTTTTTGGTCTACCGAGTATTCTTTTACCTGTAGCATTTGCAACTTTAACACCACTTATAGATGGAATTCCATCGCATGCTTATATACAAGTAAGTAGTTATATTGCTATAGGAATATTATCAGGTATAAATACATTTTATAATTTTGATAAACGAGCGTCAAAACACGAGTATTACGCAAGTAGATATAATGAGTTATCTAATGATGTTAGATATCAACTGTATAAATCAAGAAGATTTCGAGTATCAAGTGACGAATTTCTAGCGAGAATTCAAGCTAAATTGTCAGCTCTTGATGAAAAAGAACCTTAAACGGTTATAAAAATTATAAAATAGTAAAATTAGTTATGTTTCTAATTCCATTTTTAATGTCCATGTAGATTGATTATCAGAAGAATAATAAAATTTTAAATTGTTATCTGAAGCATCATACTCAAGTTTCCATACTTTATTGTTTGCACCTATTAAAACCCTTGGAGAAACTGTATTGGATGAAGTAGGTTCGTAGAAGTATTCGGGCAATAAACCTGAAAAACTGATTGGTGTAAAGTCATCCGCTTTAGTCATTTTAAATAAATATTTATATAAATAAAAAGAAATTTTATTTTATTAAATAATATTATTTAAGTTGAAATTGTTAAATTTCCTATAGCTAAAATTGAACCTAATGTAATTACGAGTGCATCAGTTTTATTTTTACCATTCATGAATAAAAAAAATATTGATAATACTATTACTAGATTTGTTGAAAATAAAACTAATGATATAAATTTTTCATCATAAAATAACCAAACCAAATATAAAATAAAAGTAATAACTAATAAAATAAACAAGATAAAGAAATTAATATTCGTACTATAATCGGATTCATATTCTTCATTGTTTTCTTCATTGTTAATACTAGTTTTATTGTTTACTTTGAATAAATAAGCAAGAGTCACACCAGTTATTAAAAGTAAAATTTTAAAAAAAATATTAATATCTGTAATGAAATATTTTAAAATTACAACAATAAGAAAAAATCCTATTATAGATAAAAATATTGAACCTATACCATCTCTTTTTATTTTACGATTAAACCTAGTAAATATAAATAATGCAATAAGTATATAAAAAGTATTTTTATATGTATCGAAAATGCTTTTTATTTTTGATAAATCTGAATTTTCATCTTTAGTTTCTGAGTTTTCAATTACCTTTTCTTTTGGTTTATCAATTATGAAACTATTATTAGTTACACCAATAAAATAAAAAGATGCTAAAATAAAAATTGTAATGATCAATTTTTGAAAAGTATTTGTCTGCATCTTCTTTTAAATATGGAAACAGAAAATTGTATTAACGAATTCCTATTATTACCAAATGATGAAGATTCACCTTTTCTTCTAGATAGCTTTGACACGTTTTTCATTTTTGAAAATATGAAAAGTTTTAAAAATCATTTTTATAGAGATGGAGAATTTTATTGTGTTTTATTATAATTAGACTATGGTTTTATATTAAATCTAGCATTATTCTCAGTTGATATTTCATAACCTTTATCTAATTGATACGGTCGAGTTTCGACGTTGCAACATGAATTTAAAGCACTTACTGATTTACCCATACTACAATCAAAATCACCAAATAATCTAAGACTTCTCATAATTTTATCTTGAGTAATTATATCAGTTCTTATATTTTTTCCATATAGTTCAGTTGCATAACCTATCATTGCCTTAGCATGTTCTTGAGTAATAGTATCACTAATTTTAATTTTACCTTGTTTTAAAGCATCCTCAAGATATTTTAAATTAAAACCTATTCCTATAAAATCAGCCCTATTTTTAATATAAAAATCAACTTTTCTTTCTTCAGTTAATCTTTGATTAAGCTTATCGTAAAATAGATTAATTTCGGATTGTAAAAAATCACGATCAGATTGAAGTAACTTTTCTAAATTTAAATCCACCTCGTTTAATCGTTTTGGTAAACCATTTCTTTTATTAGCTCCATTTAATATTGCTGTTGTTTTGAATAAATTTTCATAATCATCTCTTTTATCGAAATCTTTTAATTGTTCAATATAATAAGCAAAGTCTTGACCATTACATGCAATACCTTTACTTTTCATAAATTCTAAAGCAAATTTAGTATTTACATTAAAAGTTCGTTTTGTTTCAGGTATAGAATAAGTGATAACATTAGCGAAAAAAGCATCAGAAGTTGAAATGCCTGATAAATAATTCGTAAAAAATCTAACATAATATAGAAGAGTACAGCCTTCTAATGTATCCCGATTTCTTATAAATTGTTCTTCTAACCACCAAGAAAATTTACCAATTACGTTCTCAGTAAATGATATGTTTACTGGTTGCCATAAAAGGCTGTTGTTATTACCACCCCAGCTATTAGAGCATTTACTTCCAGATATAGAAGAAGTTACAGCATCCCAAGTCGTACTGAAAATATTTGAACTAGTGTTATCAAGTATATCGCCAGCTTGACCAAAAATTGTCCCTTCGAAAACTCTACCAAATATACTTCTTGTTAAAGGTCGTCTGACCATTCTAGTATCAAATAAAACTCTAATAAAACTTTGTTCATTAGAATCTTGTTTATTCAACACCATCAAATAAGTATAGAAGTGACTAAAAGCAGTAAGAAATAAATTAAACAAAATTACATAAGCAAAAATTAAACAAATAAATGCCAAGCTTTGAGCAGTTGAACCTATAATACCAAGATTAACTGCGTAAGATGATGAAACTATAGGCCATAAAAATCCAAGTAAAACTACAACGATCATATAACAAGCAAATATTCTGTTAGAAATATCAAAAACGTTAATAGCAGTTTCACTTCTTTCAACTTGATATGATTCAGTACAGTAGAAATACGCAATTATTAAAGATGATAGATAAACTGGTAAAAAATATCTTGACATAATTGAAGCTAAATCATAAATAAAAGTATCATCGAATAATTCTTTGTAATCTTTAAATTTATTTTTTTTATTTTTTAAGATTTCTTCATCTATTTTTTCATCGTCAGTTTTAATATTATTAACTTTAATCGAAATATTTCCTGATTGCATGATCTTATTTAAACGAATATAAAGAAATTTAAAACATATAATAATTTAAATTTATTGTTCTTTTAGTTTTAGATCTTTTGAAATTAAATCTACATTTTTATTTGCAAAATCTTGCAAACTTGATATCCAATTAAGCAATGTTTTGTCGGTTAAGAATTTATTATATAATAAAGAACCAAGAAAACCGGTTACAATTGCTAATACAATTTTTATAATTTTTCCTACTAATGAAAAGTTTCTTCCTGATAAATATTGAAAATAATCAACTTCCTTTGAATCAAAAGTATTTATTGTCATAATTAACATAATAATACCTGTTACAATTACCCAATCAACTCCGAAACTAGACCAAGAATCTTTACCGGTAAGAATATAATCGCTTTTAGTTGCTGTAGCAGTATCGAAATAAAGCCATATATATCCTAATGTAAATATAAATAATGTTAAAGGAGATTCGTAGGAAACATTATATATATAATTTCTTAATAACCAAAGACCTGTAAAAATAATCATTGGTAATCCAAGAAACAAAAGTCTCTCTGAATCAGTAGCATCATTTCCTATACTTTCTAGAATAGTTTTACCAGTGAATTTTACTAACATAAATATGAAACCAATTATAATTGAAGTTATTAGCTTTGAACCGATTTCGTACCCAAGTAAATATTGTAAAGTAATTCCCACTAGAATGATTCCTAAACCTATTACAGTTTCAAAGTTAAATGGTATAAACATAAGTGCAGTTATTACAAAACCAACAGCAATCATTATATCAGAAATAGAAGAGTAAACAACGTTTGCTGTTTTTCTTAATTGTAATGTAAAAAGTCCAACTAAAGTAAGTACAGGAAATAAGAATATCAATGATCCAGATAAAATATAACCTTCGTTTACTTTTTCAGATTCTGTATTTACAGTTAAACTGTTTTTAAATAACATACTTAGGAATACAGGTACTAGTATTACAATTGCAAGTGACAAAGTTATCATTTGTTTAGATCTATATGTAGCATTCGCCAGTTCAGGTGTTGCAGCTACTGGAGCAATTCTTGAATTTGAACCAGTGACCAAGTTTGCTAGTTTCACTGACATTCCATCAAAAACAAGTATTACTATAAACAAAAATATAGCCATCAAAAAATAAACCCATGGTTCATCGATGAAAAAGTTATCATTTTCTTTTATAAAACGATTAAAAAATCCAACAACATAAACTGAGGCAATTGATAAACCAAAACTAAACAGAACAAAAGACCAATATGCTGGACCAAGCAGTTTCAATCGGTCTACTCTCATATAAGAATTAATCCACGTTGTTATAAAACCAACTGAAACAATTCCAGCTAAAATATAGATAGATATAGAAATATTTTTGTCTCCTTCAATTAAAGATGGTTTCGGAATATTCCATTTATCAGATTTTATATTTTTATTAGTATACCAAATAATTACAAATCCAATAACAAGAAGAATAAAGGTAAACGGTAATGCTCTTGTAAACAGATTTACATTTTGATTAAACCAAGATGATAAAATTAAAAGTGCAAAAATTAAACATATCACAGAAACAAGAATAAAAGGCCATGAAAACAATGTATCTGAAATTGATATAGTGCTATCTAATCTATTATTATAATAAAAGAAAGCAAAAGCAACAATTGAAACTATCAATGCACTAATTACATATATAAATGAATTTATAGTTGATAAAGAATCATAAGAAAGAAAATAAGCTTCGTCAACTTGTTTATTTACTTCAGTAAAATTAGCAATATAATTAGCTTCGGTTTTAATGACTTCACTTACCATATTTTATTTAATTAATGAGAAAAAAAGAATAAAAATTTATCTAGTTTTAAAAAAATTAAAAAAAACGTAATAAAATTATCTAGTTGCAAAAAGATATAAAAAATTAATTGAATATAACAAAATCAAAACTTAATAAAATATAACAGTAATAAATTTTAAAAATGTTTAACGAAAGTGCTTTCAAAATTTTTTTAAAAGAATTAAATGAATCATGTAAATCACATTCATTAAAATTAAATGCATCAAATAATTCAAAATTTGAATCTTTATTGGACCCAGAAAAAGTTCTATTTCCAATGCCTTTTTTTATAATAAGAGGAAAAATGAAAAATGGTAAAACAGTAATGATAACTGCACAAGAAATTATATTGAACATGTTTAATATGATTGTCAAATCAAAGTACTGGATTGTTGCATCTAGAGCGTACTATACTTCTCAAATGTTCAATTCATTACGAAATCATTTTAAAGCATCATTATATGGTTTTGAATGTTTTTTAGAACCAGAAAGATGTGTTTTTCTTTTAATAGCCGAACTTATCGTGCAACAAAATTTTCCTGAACTCGAATTGTTACAAGAAACATCTAATCCTCTTGGCCTTGAATTTTGTTTTCCTTTCGGAAGGTCATTAATGCTTTCTTTAAATAGATCAACTAAAGGTGATATAGATATCAAAGTAGATATGAAAAATGCTAATATTTACGAAACTTGCTTAGCTATGCATGATCAAGTTAACAAACTTCATGTCGGTCTTTTTTCGAAAATTTCTAGTCATATTAGAACTACTGAAGGTAATTTATTTTCAATTACGATTGCAAGTTTTCCAGCATCTAGTTTTTTACCAAATAAAAGTATAGAGAAGATTGATTAAAAATTAATTAAAATTTTACTAAATTAAAATTATATATATATATTTAATCTTTTTATTTACCATTTTTGTTTTTTTCCTCCATCATATTCTTTAGCTAGACCTTCTTCAATCAATGTTTTAGCAATAGATTTTCCATTTATATCAAAAGCATTACATAAAACTCTTCCGTATTTATCAAAATTATCTAGCTCCAGATTCACTGTTTTATTTAATATTAAAGATTTAACTAACTCTCTTGCTTGTACAGCTATTTTTTTTAATTCTGTGTCTTTTGAACGCATTTCGGGAGTATCGATACCATTTATTCTACACGACCATTTATAATTTTCAGAATTTTCATGCATTGGTAAAGGAAATACTGCTGTAATTGTATCTCCATCATAAACTTTTACGATTTTCGCTTTAACTGTGTATCCTTTTAAAGAAAATTTAGGTGTATCCATTTTTATAATATTAATTATGTATAATTAATTTTTATTTTTATATCCATTCGCGTCACAATTTGATTTAGCTTTTTTATTTTTTAAATCAACGTCTAGAAATTTCCAATAGGAATCAATACTTCTTTTGTCTCCTAGTCCATAATAATCTAATTCTTTGCTAAAATCTTCAGAAACATCTTCTTTTTTGTTCAGTTTTAACATATATTTTACCCGTTTAATTGCTTGCAATCTGCATTTTTCATACTTTTTTAAATCATTCCAGAATTTAGGGCTTCCTTGTCTGCCATACTTATGAGTTGCAACAGATTTTACGGGTGCATATAAATTATAACCAGATGTCCACAGTCTGGCACTATGAAGCAATTCTTCACCAAAAAATAAAAAGTTTAAGTGTGGATCGTATGGTACATCAAATAAAGCTTGATATGGCATTAATTTTAGATTTGATCCTATAAAAGCTACTGGAACTGGTAACTCATCAGATGGTGTTTGTACCATTTTTGCTTTTACCTGAGGTAAGTTATCTTCATTAATGAATACAGTGCACATCATCGGAAATTCTTTTTTTCCATTTTTAATTTTTTCCATTTGTTCAGGAGTAGGAGGATAAGAGCCAATTACTGCTTTAGGATCTTGAGTTGCTTTTAGCTCACTTAATAATATTTCATCCCAATCTTGTAGGAAATCGGTATGCGAGTCGATTTCCATGTAAAATTCTTCACCGTTCCACAGTTTTGATGCTTCGTATCTCGCAAAGCAAGGTCCTTTAGCGTCTTTAAAATCAAAATTTTTAACCTTAATATGACCTGTTTCTTTTCTTTTTTTGCAATCAGGACATTTATCAAAGCAATCTTCTTCCTTTTTGTCTGCTTTATTTTGCTGCACTATACCTGCATATATCATATTTGGATTTTTCGCTTTTTCAAACATGTTATAAACTGTATCACGACATTCAGAGTCACGATAACTTGGTATTGAAACAAAAATTGTACCATATTTTATTGGTGTACTTTTATCTACAGTCCATTTTTCATAAACTGGGTTTACACAACCTGAGTCACCATATTGAAATTCGATTCCATTTTTATTACATTTTGATTTACTTATAACTGCAATAATGCACAATGATATTACCAATAATCCGAAAAACAGAAGTATTAGAGACTCTGTGTTAATCATTTAATCTAAATTAAACTACAGAAAAAATTAGTTTCAAATTTTAAAACTTTATTAAATTGTAAACAATA
>JAAETO010000188.1 GCA_024228275.1 Arcobacter sp. | reverse complement strand
TATTTGTAATAAGTAATTTTAATGTTGCTAATTGATTAATTCAGTATTTTCTCTTTATTTATAACAGACTCAATAATTTTTCTGATTGCCTTCTTCTATCAAAATTATCAATAACAAATTGTCTGCCATGAAGTCCAATTTTGTTTAAATCATTTTTTAGAAGATTATCAAATCCATCTACTAAAGTTTCTATATTGTCTGGTCCAACTAAAACACCAGATCCACATTTATTAAATATTTCTGAAACTTCTGCATCATCAATGTTTGAAAGTAGTACAGGAATTCCAGAAGCCCAACTTTCATAGCATTTAACTGGAATGTTACCTCCAGTATCATTTCTAATATTTTTTCTTGGTATAATACTTATATCAGAAGCTGCAACCAACTGAGCAACTTCTTCCATAGGCAAAGAATCTATTGAAGTATAAGATATTTTTCCATTAATCTTTCCAATTAAATTCTTGAGATTATCACCAGACCCAATAGATAAAAAGTGAAAATTTTTATTTTTTAATTTTTCATGAATTAGAAAATCACCCAAAGTCTCTATATCATTCATTCCGTGGTTGTATGATCCAAAATAGATAATAACCAGTTTATCTTTTGGTATGCTAAATTTATCACGAATATTCTCTTTTTCAACTGCCGTTCTGGGTTTAAAAATATCTGTATCAGCACCATTAAAAATTATTTCACAATTATTAGAATTATTAAGTTTAGCTAAAATATTTTTTTTGTCACCTTCTGCAGTAACTATAATTTTATCAGAATTTTTAAGCAGGCATTTTTCAATTACAGATAAACCTTTAATAGAAAACTTGTTTGTTAATATTCCTAGTTCAATACCAATATCTGGCCAAACATCCCTAATATCAAAAATGAATTTACTACCTTTGATTTTTGAATAAATTAATGCTGCAAGTGATGTAAATATTGGAGGTGAAGAAGAAATAACAATATCGGGTTTGTAGTTTTTGAAAAGTAAATATATTGGTGAGAAAGTAAAATACGACAAATATGAAAAAAGTCGACCTAATGCAGAATGTGAACTAACAAATAAAATGGGAAGATAAATTATATTTTCCTTTTCATTTTTCACAATTAACTTTTTATTAAAACCATCAAATATTTTTCCAAGCGGATAGTTTGGTTTGGATGAAACTATTAAAACTTCATGACCAGCACTACGCAGTGCTTTCACAAAGTAATCCGCACGAACAGAAGCTGCACCAGTTTCGGGTTTAAAAAAATGTGAGTAAAAAAGAATTTTCATTTGGTTGTTTTACCTAATTGGATTAGAAGCAACTATTACTATCTGCCAGTCTTATTTCTTAGACTATACTTGTAACAACCATTTCCACAATGGAATTATCTTAATTGTTTTTTTATTTATCTTTAACTCTTCTTCATGCGAATTTGTTATTAAAAGAGATTCTTTAATATTGAAATATTCCATTCCTTCAATCAAGCCATTCACTTCTCTTTCTTTTGTTGATAATTCATTTATCTGATAAGATGCATTTATTAGGTGGGTTTTGCCAGAACTCTGATAACAAAAATCTATTTCTTGATGTAACTTTAAATATGAAATATTCTGATATTTTCTTCTCAATTCTAAATAAATTATATTTTCAAATCTTCTGCCAATATCCTTAGTAATTGAAACAATGTCTATTAAACCGGAATCTAAAGAATATAACTTTTGTGGATTTCTTTGAATTTCTCTAAGATTATTTGAAAATATTTTTACTGGAAATAATATGTATGCATCTTCTAAATATTGTATGTATTGATAAAGACTATTTTTTGAAACCTTTACAGCTTGTGATTTTAAATCATTATAAATCTTTGTAATGCTAATTGGATTGGCTGAGTTAGTTAATAAGAATTTGATTAAATATTTAATCAAATATAAATTGCTAATATTATGTCTTTCAATTAAATCTTTATATATAATCAAATCCAAATACTCTTTTAGTATTTGAGGTTTTTCAATTTCCGATGCTTCAAGTAACTCAGGGAAAGATGAATTATGTAAATACTCATTTGCTGCATTTATAATTTTCGATCTGTTTTTTGATGAATAATAATTATCTCCAATTCCTTTAAATTTCAAATATTCTAAGAAATTAAATGGAAATACTTCGTAACTTATTGTTCTTCCCCTTAAGGAAGTTGCTATTTCTTTACTCAAAAATTTTGATGATGATCCTGTAATGTAAATTCTACAATTTAGCGTATCGTATATTCTACGTATAAATTTTTCCCAATTATCAACATTTTGGATTTCATCAAAGAAAAAGTAAACAATTTTTTCTCTATTATTTGGAAATAATTCGTAATAAGCTTCAATAAATAAGTTCAAATCTTTTAGTACAAGTGGGAAAAGTCTATCATCCTCAAAATTGATATAAACTAATAAATCATTTTTCTTTTCTTTTCTAAGTTTTTCTATTATTGAATAGAATAAAAATGTTTTACCTGTTCTTCTTGCACCAACTAATGATATTATTTTTTTAGAATTGATAGGTATTTTTATTTCCCTCTCAACAAAGATAGGCATCTCTTTTTCAAGAAAATCTGTTATTATTATTTTAAATTTTTCTTTCATTTTTGTCTTTATGTAGAGGGATAAATATAATCTTTTTTGTCCTTATCTACAAGGACTAATTATGTTTTGAAAGCTCAAAATATTCTTCATAAATCTCTAGCATTTTATACTATTTAATATTCAAAATAATCTGCTCGGACTGATACTACTCAAGTTTCTGGTTTAAAAAAATGTGAGTAAAAAAGAATTTTCATTTTCTTATCTGAGATTAATGTTTCTTTAATATTTTAATTAATTCCTTATTCATATATATTATTTCTCTACCTACTTTTTGCGATTTTAATATTCCGATTTTTTCTAATTTGTTTAAATATCTTGATGCTGCTTTTCGCTCTACGTTTAGTCTTTTTACAACAAAATCAATCTTTGAATAAGGCTGTTCAAAAAGTAATTCAACTAATTCTTTTCTGTAAATTTTAGGCTCATTTTCTTGTGCAATTATTATGGTTTCATTCAATAAATCTTTAATTGAATTTATTTTTTCAATAGTTCTTTTTGATGTAATTTCAATTGCTCTAAGTATATACAAAATATATTCATCCCATTCATCAATTCTATTCACTTTGTTCAGAAGTCGGTAGTATTCCGATTTATTTTCATTGACATAAGAGCTTAAATATAAAATAGGAATATCTAACAAGCCATTGAGCATTAGATATAGAATATTTAGAATTCTGCCAGTCCGTCCGTTTCCATCGTAAAAGGGATGGATACTTTCAAATTGATAATGTAAAATTGCCAGATTTATTAATGGAGACAAATCATTTTGTGTCAAATTGAAATGCTCTAAAAAATTATTTAGCAGATATAATATTTCCTCTTTTTCTTGCGGAGGTGTATAAACTACTTCACCCGTTTTATTATTTTTTAATACAGTTCCTGCCATACTTCTTATTCCGGCATTATTCTCAACAATTGTTTTTTGTATAACCTCAAGGTCTTTCATTCGTAAAAAGCCTTGTTCTTGTATCAAGTCATATCCTGTAAAAATTGCTTTTCTGTAATTAATAACTTCTTTTACTTGCTCCGTTTGTTTTCCTTTTGTTGCAATTGCTTTGTAAAGTTCATCTTGAGTTGTTATAATATTTTCAATTTCCGAACTATCTTTCGCTTCTTGTAATACAACTGCGTTTATTAGCATAGCTTGATTTGGAATTGTTTTTGCAATTCCCTTTAATTCTCCCAATGCATTAGCTGCCTTGGTTGCTTGCCTTAAAATTTCTATGGTTTCTACTTTTTCTCTCGTTGGTGGTAACTTATCAAGTTTTTTTATCAGGTTCATTTTATCTCATATTCTATTAATACGTCCTCAAAATACAAAAAATAGTTCAAATAAAAACAATATGGGATTTTTTATAGAGAAATGGTGCACTATTGATTTTCAACAAAGTAATCTACACGAACAGAAGCTGCACCAGTTTCGGGTTTAAAGAAGTGTGAGTAAAAAAGAATTTTCATTGTTTACAATTTTAATTTTGATTTTATTTCTAATATTAAATTATCTATTAGATCAATAAATTCAGCTTCTCTTTTTAGTCTTACAATTTTTGATTTTAGGCTAGCTTCTTCACTTGTCATCTGTAGTGAATCAAAAATAGTTTCACTAATTTTTTGTGAGTCAATTTTTGTATATAGAGCCGCCTCTTCAAAATAATCTCTTGATGCTTTATTATCTGAAATTACCATAGGTACATTAGCATTTAATCCCTCATATGCACCGCACTGAAGACAATTATCTTCTGTAGTTAGAATTAATATACAATCAGCATTTGAAAGCAATTTATAATAGTCATGATTACTTAAATATCCAGTAAATATAATATTGGTTGGAATGTCCTTAGGTAAATTAATATTTCTATTTTTTTTTCCAGTCCAATATATTTTTACATCATTCCCAATATTTCTGGCAACTGATATTATCTCATCAACTGGTTCATCAACTGCAAAAGAACTAATAAAAACACAGTACTTTTCTTTTTTTTTTGTCTCTTTTAGAACTTCAAAATTGGGTATTTTGTCAGGTAAAATAAAGTAGTTTTTGTGATATTTTTCTATATCTGGAATCATTCCTTTATTTGTTATTATTGTAATATCAGTTTGTCTAAAAGTCCATTTTTTAATCCCTTCATAAATAAAAGAAAATGGATTATTCACAGATCTTCTTAACGCTTTATTATGACAATCTGCAATAACTAAAAAATCTTTTCTTTTAATCATTTTACAAATAACAACAAAGAAAAGTAATAAATATGAATAATGGATAAAAATTACTTTTGACTGTAATTTACCTAGTTTTTTAAGAGTCCACAAAGAACTGTATAATTGTCTTTTAATTAAACCATCGTTACTATAATAGAAACCTTTGAATAACCTCATATTATTCTCCGAAATAATTTTTTCTAGATTT
>JAAETO010000187.1 GCA_024228275.1 Arcobacter sp. | reverse complement strand
TTCATCTTTATCTATTTTATATATAATTCCATCTTCATCAACAGCAATTGTTTCCGATAGTTCAAATACATCAAGATTATCTTCAGTTTCACCAATTTTTTTAAGCATTTAAATCCTTTAAATAAATTAATTTGAATTATATATAAAAGATTTTACAACAATATTAAAAAAGTCTGAATAATGAAAAAATTGATTCATACAATAAAATATATTAGCAACAAACAAAGGTTTATTTAAAAGTATCAATAAAAAACATTTAAAATTATCAATAATATTAAAAAGAGAATATTGTCAATATATTAAAAAACAGTTTCTCTATTAATTGATAGAATAGTAAGAATGACAGCTTTTTTATTTTATATTTTCTTAGAAAAGATTAATATTTCTGATCGCATTAAAAAAATCTTTTGAAAACGTAATAAACACAACAAATAAGCTCTAAAAATATATTTAAAATAATTTAATTGTGAATTTAAGATAAATATTTATAAATGTTTTGTGAAAAAATTATAATCTAAAGCTCTTGACATATTATAATCTTTGTGATAATATACATTATGGCTTAGAGCCACTATTTAATATTTAGGAGATTACTATGTTAGGAATAAGATTTATTAAAGTTGATCCATCAACTTACTTAATTAAATACAAGAATGGCAGAGTTGTTAAAGAAGGAGCTGGTTTGTCTTTATTTTATTATGCTCATTCAACTTCATTGGTTTCAGTTCCAATAGGTAGTGAAGATATTTATTTCGTTTTTAGCGAATTGACAAAAGATTTTCAAGAAATTACTATTCAAGGGCAGGTAACCTACCAGATTGATAATGTACATGCACTAACAAAAATGCTGAATTTTACTCTTAATTACAAAGGAGAATATACTTCTAATGATCCAAAGAAGGTATCAAAAAGAATTTTAAACTTGACTCAAGTATATATTAGAAAAAAGTTTTCTGAATTAAACTTACGAGAGTCAATGTCTTCGGCGGAGGATATATCATTAGCTGTTAAAACAGAACTTATAAGAACTGTAGCACTTTCGAGTATGGGTATAGAAATCAAAGAATTATCTATCATAGCTATAAAACCTAATCAAGAGACAGCAAGAGCACTTGAGACTGAGGCAAAAGAGGTTCTTTTGCGTCAAGCTGATGAAGCTGTTTATCTTAGACGTAATGCTGCCATAGAACAAGAGCGTATTATTAAAGAAAATGAGATTAATACAGAAATAGCGATGGAAGATAAAAAATATGAGATAATGGAAAAACATCTAGAAGCAGAACGTTCAGAACAAGAAAAAAGGCAAAAAATGAAAGAATCTGAGCTAGAAGGAAACATTATTTTACAAAAGCAAAATGAAGAATTTATATCTTTACAAGTAAAAAACAGCAAAAAAGAGGCTGAAGCTAAGGCTTATGCTATCGAGACTCATCTTTCTGCAATTCAGAAGTCTGACCCAAAGATTGTTCAGGTTTTAGCTATGAGTGGAATGAGTCCAGCTCAATTAATTGCATCTTCATTTAAGGAAATTGCTGAAAATGTAGAAAAAATTGGAGAATTAAATATAAGCCCAGATTTATTAAAACAATTGATGCAGAAATCTTATGAATAGGCTAACAGAAAATAAAATTGTTTTGGTAATAAGAAAAACTAGACTAGATGAAATTATTGTAAAATTTAATACACTTGAACAAGCTAAGTTTTATATTGAGCATTTAGGATCTGATTTTCAGGATTATCAAGAAGAAGATAGAATATATAAATATGCAATATTTTTTGTTGAAAATGAGCTTAAAAAACTTGGTCGTGTACAAGTATTAGATAGATTATATGTACCAAGTTTCATTTTCGGAAAAGAAGATACTGTAGTAGTTGTAGGACAAGATGGTTTAGTTGCAAATACACTAAAGTATTTGAATGGACAGTCTGTTATTGCTATTAATCCTGAACCTTCCCGTTGGGATGGAGTACTGTTACCATTTAAAATTGAAGATATAAGCAAAATAATTTTAGAAGTCTTTAAAAAAATACGAGATTGTAAAGAAATTACATTTGCTAAGGCTAAGTTACAAGATGGGCAGTATTTATATGGAGTTAATGATCTTTTTGTTGGGTCAAAAAGTCACACATCTGCAAGGTATGAAATTAAAATCGGTAAAAAAAAAGAATTTCAGTCATCTAGTGGAATTATTGTTTCTACTGGATTAGGTTCTACTGGTTGGTTAAAAAGTATTATTACTGGTGCAGTGAAAATTGTGGGAGAAGGAATAAAAGAAAAACAAGACGTTATTGATACTTCTTTTGATTGGTCCTCAAAATATTTGCAATATAGTGTACGAGAACCATTCCCTAGCAATACAACTGGTACAAGTTTAGTATTTGGTACAATATCTTCAAATAAGAAAATGATTTTAACTTCAATGATGGGTAATAATGGTGTAATATTTAGTGATGGTATAGAATCAGATTTCATAGAGTTTAATTCTGGTTCAAGTGTGGAAATTAGTATTGCCGAAAAAAAAGGTTTTTTAATTATATAAACTACTTGACTTTATAGTAGTTTTTTGTTAAAATTAATTATTGGCTTAAAGCCATTAAATATTCTAAGAGGTATAATATGTCAATTTATGTAAATGGAAAAGAAATAAAATCATTTAATTTCTCAGGTGGTGAATGTCACATAAAAATTATTTCATCTGATATTACAGATAATACTAATATACTGGCGAAACTACATAGTTCTGATGCAGTTATGCAATTATTTATGGTTGTTGATGCAGTTCGACGAGTTAAGCCTGATACAAAAATTAAGTTAACTATCCCTTATTTTCCATATGCACGTCAAGATAGAGTCTGCAATGAAGGTGAATCTTTTAGTGCTAAAGTAATGGCAAATTTGATTAATCAGTTAAATTGTAAATCTGTAACAGTTTATGATCCTCACTCACAAGTGATAGTCGATGCTCTAAATAATGTTAATATTGTTAGTTTGTCTGATATTGTATGTTCAAGTATTATTGCCAATAAAATTATAAAAAATGGTATTACTATAGTCTCTCCAGATAAGGGCGCATATGGAAAAATTAAATTGGTTAGTCAATCATTAAAGGCTGAAGTTATTAGTGCGAGTAAAGTAAGAGACACAAAAACTGGTAATATTACAGATACATCAATTATTGGTAATGTACTAGAGAAAGATTGTATTATCTTAGATGATATATGTGATGGTGGTAGAACATTTATTGAATTATCAAAAGTTTTATCAAGTAATGGTGCGGGAAAAATTTATCTCTATGTTACACATGGTATTTTTTCAAAGGGATTAGAAGTATTGAAAAATCATTTTAATCATATTTATTGTTATCATTCAATGCTTCCTAGTGAGCAGATTGATTCAACTTTTTTAACTATATTTAATGTTGAAAAACATATAAAAGAAGATTAAATTGGAAAAATAAAATAAAATTAATATTTTGAGAATAGATAAAAATACACTCAAACATATAGTTAACTATTTGTAACTATAAATTAACTAAAAGGAAAATAATATGTATATAAATCCACTAACGGCTATAGATTTCTATAAAACAGACCATCGAAGACAATATCCTGATGGTACAACTGAAGTATATTCAAATTTTACAGCACGTAGCTCTCGACTTGGAAAAGTAATAAAAGATACTTTTGATAATAAAGTTGTATTTTTTGGATTGCAGTATTTCATCAAACATTTCTTAATTGATTCATGGAATGAAAATTTTTTCAAGAAACCTAGAGAAGAGGTAGTTTCTAAGTACAAAAGAAGAATGGATACATCTTTAGGTGAAGGTACAATTGATGTTAAACATATAGAATCATTACATGATCTAGGATATTTACCTTTAAAAATAAAGGCATTAGCTGAAGGAACAAAGGTGCCTATAGGAGTTCCTGTTTTAACGGTAGTAAATACGAATCCTGAATTCTTTTGGCTAACTAATTATATTGAAACTATCATTTCAAGCTATTTATGGAAACCAACTACTTCTGCAACTACAGCATTTGAATATAAAAAACTTTTAATCATTTATGCAACAATAACAGGAACACCTGTTGATTTTGTTCAATTTCAAGCACATGATTTCTCATTTAGGGGAATGTCTGGCTTGCAGGATGCTGCTATTAGTGGTGCTGCTCATCTAACTTCATTTGTTGGTACAGATACAGTATCTGCGATTGATCTTGCAGAAGACTATTATTATGCAAATACTGAATTAGAAACAATTGGTTGCTCTGTACCTGCAACTGAACATTCAGTGATGTGCATGGGAATGAAAGATGGGGAAATTGAAACATTTAAACGTCTCATTAATCAGTTGTACCCAAAAGGCATTGTTTCTATTGTTTCAGATACTTGGGATTTTTGGAAAGTAATAACAGAATATCTTCCTATATTAAAAGATGATATTCTTTCTCGTGATGGAAAAGTTGTGATTAGACCAGATAGTGGAGACCCAGTAAAGATTATTTCTGGAGATCCAGATGCACCATATGGAACTCCTGAGAATAAAGGTGCCATTGAATGTTTATGGGAAATATTTGGTGGTACTAAAACTAATAAAGGATATAAAATGTTGGATAATCATATCGGGCTTATTTATGGTGATTCCATTACATTAGAAAGAGCAAAAGATATATTAGAACGACTAGAAGAAAAAGGCTTTGCTTCAGGAAATGTAGTTTTTGGAGTTGGGTCTTATACATATCAATTTGCAACTCGTGATAACTTTGGTTTTGCAATGAAAGCAACAAGTGGTGTTGTTAATGGAGAGCGTAGAGATATTTTTAAAGATCCTAAAACTGACTCTGGAATTAAGAAATCTGCAAAAGGATTATTACGTGTTGAAGCTGAAGGAAATTCATTAGTTCTTTATGATCAACAATCTGAAGAGGAGGAAAGTCTAGGTTTATTAGATGTTGTTTTCTTAGATGGAAAACTACAAAAAACTGTTAGCTTTTTGGAGATCAGAAAAAGAATTGACTCTGAGTTGCAATAGATTAAAGGATTATAATATGAGTAAGATAATGCAAACAGAAGATGAGTTTTTATGTGATTATGACCCAACTATTTTTGATCGTCCAAATACACTTGTAGATACAGTAATATTTACTGTATTAGATAGTCATTTGCAAGTTCTTACAGTCAAAAGGTCTAATCATCCTTATAAATATAATTGGTCTTTAGTTGGTGGCTTTATTGACATAAATAAGGATTTAGACATCGAAGCAACAGCTAAACGGAAGTTAGAAGAAAAGACTGGAGTTAAAACTCCGTACCTTGAACAATATGGTAGTGTAGGAAATGCAAATCGTGATCCTCGTGGATGGTCAGTTACTAATATATATTTTGCACTAATTCCAAATCATAAAGTTGATTTGAAAATAGGTGAAGGAGCTATAGATATTAAGTGGTCTGTTATTAGTGATGACAAAGTAAGTGATAAGTTAGCTTTTGACCATGCTGATATCTTGCAGGGATGCATTGAAAGGCTTAGAAGTAAGGTTCTATATACATCATTACCCGTACACCTTATGCCGAAAGAATTTACATTGAAAGAACTGCAAACTGTTTATGAAATAATATTGGATCAAAAATTGGAACATAAATCATTTCGTAGAAGAATATTAGCTGTAAATATTCTAGAAGAGACTGGAAAAATGAGTCATGAACGTGGTCGTCCAGCCGCTTTATATTGTGCTAAAACAAAAAACACTCACTTCTTCATTCGTAATATTGAAGGTAATAGGTAACATTTTTGATTTAATGAATATTAATTAAAGGAAATGTGATTAGTAAGGATGAACTGCTAATTTATTAGCAGTTCGCATTGGAGTTATTAATACTCAAATAAAAATAAAAAATATCATTGTATTAATTATTATAAAACTTTTAGGATAAAATATAATTTATTAGTTGAGTAAATTTTAAAAATTAATACATAGACATTTAAAGTAATTATATTTTTTAAAATTAAAAAATGATATATTTAAACTAAATCTATTAAATATTTAGTATAATCCAAAAAAGGAATATAATGAAAAAGACATTTAAACTAAATATAGAAAATAAACATCCTGATAGATTA
>JAAETO010000186.1 GCA_024228275.1 Arcobacter sp. | reverse complement strand
AGCTCAACTTCATCTTCTGATGACAAATATTTATCTAATTCTTCCATTTGTTCTTGGCTTCTAGGATATCCATCAATTATTACTGTTGGTGTTGGAGCTTTTTTAATCGCAGTTACTATTGTGTTAATAACAATATTAATAGGCACTAGATTTCCAGCACTTACATAACCATCTATCTCTTTCCCTAATTCGCTTCCACTAGCAACTTCTGCTCTAAACATATCTCCTGTAGAGTAATGTGTAATATTTTCATGTTTTTGGGCAATTAACTCTGCATCTGTTGTTTTACCACTTCCTGGCGCTCCAATTATTAAAAATAATTTTTTCATATTCTATTTCCTCCTATAATACATTAATCAACTTTTATTACTAAATTAGAATAAAAGTTGTATATATTATTTATGTTTGTATTAAATTTAATTTGTTAAATTTTTTTACAATTCACAGTTAATTACATCATTAAATGATCTTTTTTTCCTTGTGAATAAAATGATTTTATATCACCTAAAAAAGCGTATTATTTTGATTGTATAAACTCACCTATTTAGGAAGCTATGGAAGTGTTTTATCTCTTACCATCCATAATAGGAGGCTGTGAGCATAAATCAAAAATTAAGATTAAGGATGTGTTATGTATTTTGTAGGGATAGATATTGCTAAAGCTTTTAGTGTTTGTAGTGTAATAGATGATAAAGAAGAGATGATTATAAAACCATTTCCATTTAATTCATCAGTTGGTGGATTTAAAAAACTAATCAATAATATAGTATCACTTAATTGCGATACTAAAGATATTGTAATTGGTATGGAAGCCACAGGACTTTTATTTGAAAATCTTTATAGATACCTAATAGAGTTAAACTATAATGTGATATTATTAAACCCATATCAGACTGCACAATATAGGAATATGGTTACAATGAAATATGTAAAAAACGATAATATTGATTCTTTAATTATTTCACTTTTAATTAAAAGTGGTAGATACTCAAAAGGGTATGTTAATGAAGAACAGTTACAATCATTAAAAGTATTATTTCGCCATAAAGAAAATATCAAAGATAAACTAAAATCACTTAAAAGAGAAACATCATCTTTACTAGCTGTTGTATTCCCTGAACTTGAAAAGGTTATAAAAGACCCATACAATGTATCAGGACTAATTTTACTTGACAAATATCCAACCGCTAAACACTTTGACTATGTAACAGTTGAAAGAATATTAAAACTTTTTAGAAAAACTAAAGGTAATAATTTTAATGAAGCTAAAGCTGAACTTTTATTATCATATGCTAAAGATACAATATATTCAGGTGTTGCAAAAGATGCCAGAGCATTTTTTATTAGGTCTAATATAACTTTAATAAGAGCGTTACAGGAACAAATTAAATCTTTAGAAGATGAGATGTTAAGAATATTTGATAAGCCTATTAATTCAAATGAAGTAACTAAAGAAGATGAAGACTATATCTCATCTGTATTAGATAACTTAAGAACTATACCAGGTGTATCAGATAAGACATTGTTAGCATTATTAGCAGAGTGTGGTAATCTTGATAGATTTAAAAATGCTAAAGCATTAATAGGCTATTTAGGATTGTATCCAACACAAGAGCAATCAGGTAATACTTTAAAATATGGTAGATTAGCTAAAAGAGGTGCTAAATATGCTAAAAAAGCATTATATTTAGCATCTGTTGCAGCAGTTCGACACAATAGTGAACTCAAACAAATCTTTAGAAATCAATTGACTTTAGGTCGTGCTAAAAAAGAAGCTTTAATTATAATTGCTAGAAAACTAGCATATATTATTTGGGCTATTTATAACCATAATAAACCATATGATCCAAGCCGTGTATTTGTAGCACATCCTTAATCTTAATTTAGATGTAATTAACAGTAAATTGTAAAAAAACTCAAACAAATAATTTAATACTATAAATTGGCATATTAATAAAAACAGCCAATACCTTTTTACTTGTTTACGATGAAATAAATTTCATCTTCAAAATACTTTTTTAAAGTACTTTAAAGATAAAACCTAAAAGTATGCACTTTTTTAATTTTACCTTTCGTTTAAGCTATTCTTTATAGGAAGGCTTTTAATTGACTATTTTATTTATCATTATATTTAAATTGCATTCTTAAAACTATAAATAGTTGGTTTTGCAACTGGTGGTGAAAAAAAGTACCCTTGCGAATAAGTTGCACCCAAACTTTTTGTAATTTTAAATATATCTTCATTTTCAACAAATTCAGCTATTGTTTTTAAATT
>JAAETO010000185.1 GCA_024228275.1 Arcobacter sp. | reverse complement strand
TGAAAGAATGTCTAACCAGATATATGTACCTTCTTTAGATTACACATATCACATAATACAAATAGCCGATGAAGATGTAAATGTAATTGCTCCATTTAAAAAGCAACAAGACCTTTGCACTCAAAATGAAAGATTTAGCTTAATTAGATGGGGATCCCAAGTAGATTTAGTTTTACCTTTAGACGAAAGATATAATTTTGATCTTTTACTAGAAGAAACAAATCATGTTAATGCAGGCCTTGATAAACTAATTAAAATAACAAATAATGACCTCAAACCATCATACAGACGAAGTTTTTAGAAAAAAACGAATAGTGAAAAATCCAATTAAATTTAAAATTCAGTTAAATGAAGAACAAAAAGAAGCTAAAGCTAAAATACTAAATAATACTCTTACAATATTAGCTGGTAAAGCAGGATCAGGAAAAACATTATTAGCCTGTAATGTAGCTTTAGATGGATTACTAAGAAGACATTACTCAAAAATTATTATAACTAGACCAACTGTTTCTAAAGAGGAAATAGGATTTTTACCTGGAGATTTAAGAGAAAAAATGGATCCTTGGATACAACCTATTTATCAAAATATGTATTCTCTTTATGATAAAGTAAAAGTTGAAAAATTAATAGAAGATGGTAAAATAGAAATAGTGCCTTTAGCATTTATGAGAGGTAGAACATTTTTAGATTCATGTATTATAGTAGATGAAGCACAAAATGTTACTCATGAACAAATGGAAATGATATCAACTAGAATTGGTTTAAGATCTAAAATGGTAGTTTGTGGTGATGACCATCAAGTAGATTTAAGAAGTAAAGCAGACTCAGGTTTTAGATTTTTATATGCAGCTTCTCATAAGATTAAAAATATGGCTGGAGTAACTTTAATGCAAAATCATAGAGATCCTATTGTTGATGATTTAATTGAAATGTATGAAGAAGCAGCTGGAAGAGGGATTATGAGAGGTTCATCAGGATCCAGTGGGAAAAGTAGAAAGTAAACTCTATTTTTTATATTTATTTCAATTTTTCCCATATTTAGA
>JAAETO010000184.1 GCA_024228275.1 Arcobacter sp. | reverse complement strand
TTATAGAAGAAATTATAACTATGTATTTTAATATAGATACTAATATATAAGATTTATATTGATTTTGTTCAAAAATATTAAGGTGAGGTATTATATATGTGGGGATTTTTGCTTTACAAAAAATTGAACAAAATATAAAAATAAGAATTAACAGTAAAAAAATTGGGTATTCAAATTTAATACTAAATAAATAATCAAACATCAATATTATCCATAAATTTTCCGAAATGAATCTTTACTTCATCATTTAAAGGTTCAACTTCTTTTTTATACTTATAGTTATCAAGTGCCTCGATTAGTTCTTCACATAATTTTTGTTCTCTTTCATTTGAAACTAGTAGTCTTGAATATTTAGATATAGTATAAGCAGATTTCTTTGCATTACTTAAATCTAATTCTTTTAGAATTTTATAATAATTTTTTCTTTGATTTTGATTTTTATTATAAAAATACCTAAATATAAAAAATATGATTACAAAAAAGAAAACTATCCCTAAAACCCATAATGCCATATATAAATATTGTGTGAAGTCTGGAATCTCCACTAAGCCTTTTATATCATGAATTTTTAAATCATTCATTATTTCATTAACCTTAGTAGCTTTGGTAAAGGTTCTTCATCTGTATATATCTTTGTAAATTGTATAGCGCAACTTTGAAAATGTTCGTATAGTTTGTGATCATTTTGTTTAATACTTTGTTCGTATTTCAAAATACTTCCTTTGTTAATATCTCCATCAAATGTTTTATTTGTTGATGGATCTACTAAGTTAACATTACCCAATTCAAATGGTTTTTCCTCAAATCTATCTCTAATAATTATTGAAATAATTTCATGTTTTTTGCTTAATATTCTTAAATCAAGATCATCTATATCAAAAAAATCTCCTATTAAAAAAATAATAGATTTTTTTCTAATATTTTTAAACAGTTCATTTGTAATATTTTTATAATTTACTATTTTTCCTATGCAATTATAGTTAAAAATCTTTTCATCCATTTTATTTACGGCAAAGTTTCTTTTAGATTTTTTTGTGCATATCTCTATTTTTGAATTAGCTATATATGAGCTAAAAGGATCTCCTTGTTTTATGCAAGAGTAGGCAATAATTGAACAAATTTCAGTTATTAATTCTTGTTTGAATTTTTTAGTTCCAAAATGAACAGAACCATTTAATATTGGAATAATATTAATATTTAATTCTTTTTGTGCATGAAAAACCTTTACATATGGTTTTTTAAACTTCGCACTTATTATCCAATCTATTTTTTTTACATCTTCTCCGTATTCATACTCTTTTAATTCAAGAAAATCATAACCTTCACCTTTTAATAAAGATGAGTTATTTCCAATAATCTCAGAGAATATCTGACGTCTGGTTTTTATTATAATTTTTTTTAATGTTTTATTCATAAATATTATGGAATATCTAGTGTTTGAATAATTTTTTCTATCAAATCATCAACTTTTATATCAATGGCTTCTGCTTCATAAGTAAGAATAATTCTATGTCTTAAGATATTTTTTACAACTAAGGCAATGTCAATTGGACTTACAAAATCATTTCCTCTTAAAAAGGCCATTGCTTTTACTGCTTTAAACATATCAATTGTTGCTCTTGGACTTGCTCCAAATTGAATGTAATCTTTTATTTCTTCTAAATTATATTTTTCAGGTTCTCTAGTTGCACAAATTATATCAACAATATACTCTTCTAGTTCTTCATCAACATGAATAGAAGCAACTTCCTTTTTAAGTTCATTTAATATATTTTTATCAATAATCTTGTTAAGTTCTAATATCTTATTAGAACTAACTCTTTTAGCAATTTTGTACTCTTCTTCCTTTGTATTATAGCCTACAACAATTTTAAACATAAATCTATCTAATTGAGCTTCGGGTAAAGAGTAAGCGCCCTCTTGCTCAATAGGATTTTGAGTTGCTAACACTAAAAAAGGCGCTTCAATTTCAAAAGAGTTTTCAGCAATTGTAACTTGTCTTTCTTGCATAACTTCTAA
>JAAETO010000183.1 GCA_024228275.1 Arcobacter sp. | reverse complement strand
CTTTTAACAGTTGGCTAGTTCCACTTCGTTTCACATTTTAGCCAACAATTAAAAGCCGCTTATTAGGGCGTTAGGTGGAATCGCCACTTAGCTTTTATTGTTTAGGATTTTTGCCAATTAAAGTAGGGCGTTTGTGTTTTCTAAAAAGGTTTTTGGTGGGTTTCGCCAAACTCTACGTCACTCTCGCCAATATCGTCAGCGGGCTTTTACAAAAGACAAAAAGTCCTTGCTCATTAGCTTATAAAGTTTTGGTGTTGTGGCTCAAAATCTAGCAGTTGTGTTTTTTAAGTGGCGAATGTTATATTAAATTTTATAGTTTGCTTTAAGGTTTTGTATTTACAGTAATACTTCACCTAACAAGCAAATCAAGTGGACTTTAAACAGTTGGCTAGTTCCACTTCGTTTCACATTATAGCCAACAATTTAAAGCCGCTTATTAGGGCGTTATATATAAAATAAATCATGAGGTACTAAATGATAATAAAACTTACTCTAATTATAAGCATATTTTTTTGTTTTGGAATAAATGCACAAGAAATTGATACTCAGACTTTAAATAAAATTGATAAATATGTTCAAAGCATACAAAATAAAGTAGAGATTCCTTCCATATCAATAGGAATAATTAAAGATGATGATTTAATCTATAAAAAAAGTTATTCAAAAGACAAAACAATAACACCTTCTTCAAAATATTATATTGGTTCATTAACTAAGTCATTTACAGGTTTAGCAATTATGCAACTGGTTGAAGATAGAAAAATCAACCTAGATGATTCAATTACAAAATATCTTCCATGGTTTAAAATAAAAGATATGAAAAGTATAGATAATATTACAATACGAACATTATTAAATCAAACAAGTGGATTTTCTACTTATGATGGATTGAAAAACTTTGATGATTGAGATAGTAGAGACTATGCTTTAGAAAAAATTGTTCGTACATTTAGTAAGGTATCTCTTGTATCCGAACCATCAAGTACTTTTCATTATTCAAATGTTAATTATCAAATTCTAGGTTTAGTTATAGAAAAGGTATCTGGTTTATCATATAGTCAGTATTTACAAGATTCTATATTTAAAAAACTTGATATGAAAAATAGTTTTGCATCTTTAAATGATATTGATGAAAAAAATATAATACAAGGACATAGACTCTGGTTTGGGAAAAGTATTAAAAGTGACTTCCCATTTAGTAGAGTAATGCTCCCTGCAGGATACATCATATCAACTGTTGAGGATATGAGTAGCTATTTAATAGCTCATGTAAATAATGGAAATTTTAAAGATAAACAAATATTTGAGTCTTCTATCATCAAGCAGATACAAACACCAAGTGCTACAATAATAAAGGATAAAATACATTATGGATTTGGTTGGTTTATTGATACAAGTTCAGAAACCTATTTAAATCATCTTGGTTCTACTCCAGGATACACAAGTTTAATGATTATATATCCCAAAGAAAAGCTAGGTGTTATAGTCCTTACAAATGTAACTTCTTACAGCTTAGGAAATAAAGAGTTAAATTCTTTAGCTGGTGGTATAATAGACATAGTTAGAAATAAAGAGATAAAGAATAGTGAGATAGATATAGTTTCAATATCTACATATTTATTTTTTATTGGATTATTAATAGTTCAACTATATCTATTTAATCGTTTTATTAAAAAATTAAAATCTATTTCAAAATATAAATTAATAATTTTATATGCATTTGATATTTTAATTTCAATATCATTATATTTTATTGTACCAAGAATATTTGATTTAACATTTAATGGATTCTTGATTTTTGTTCCTGATATTGGATACTTAATGATGGCATCAATTATTCTAAGTATTTTAGGATTGATAGGGAAAACTGTGATATATAACAAGAAAAAAGGTACCAAAAAAGGTACCTGACACCATTTGGAACATAATATAAAGCCTTTATTTGATACCGTTTTATAGTATATTAAACCAAGGAATAATCATGGCACGTAAAAAATTCCGGGGACAGTATACTCAATTGACTAAGTGGTTAAATAGGATACTGTCCCCGGAATTCCACAACGGCGTTATATATAAAATAAATAGGAATAAAATGAAAGCACTTTTTTTAGAAAAACAAAAAACATTATCGATAAAAGAAGTAAATACTCCAATTGAAACAAATGATAATGTATTAATTGATATAGAAGTTACGGGAATTGGAGGAAGTGAATATCTTGGGTTTAATAATCCAGGGATTAGATCATTACCAAATATTATGGGACATAGTATTTGTGGTACTACAGAGAATGGAACTAGAGTAGCGGTATATCCACTTTTAAGTTGTAATAAATGTAATTACTGCAAAAATAATCAATCACAGTTATGTGACAATTGGTCACTTATTGGTGTTCAATCAAATGGTGGATTTGCACAAAAAGTTTTAGTTCCAAACAAATCTTTAATTGAAATTCCAAATGGATTATCTTGGGAACAATCTGCTTTTATTGAACCATTTGCAAATTCTATAAATGCTTGGGAAATATCAAAAGCAACAAATGAAGATAATATAGCAATTATAGGTGCGGGTAGTTTAGGATTGGGCATTGTAACTTGTGCTAACAATATTAACTGTAAAAATATAAACATAATTGATTTATCAGATAATCGTTTAGCTTCCGCTAAACAATTAGGTGCAACAAAAGTTACTAAAAACTTTAATGATAATTTACAGTTTGATATAGTCTTTGATACGGTTGGCTCAATAGAATCAAGAAATTTAGCTATTTCAATAACTAAAAAAAATGCTAAATGTATTTTTCTTGGATTCGAAGCACCAATACAAAATATTAATTTTTCAGAATTAATAAGATACCAAAAACAATTAATTGGTTCATTTGTTTATACTAAAGAACAATTTAAAAAAGCAATGAAATTAGTACAAAATTGTGATAATAAGTGGGTTAAAAATTTATCATTTTTAGAAGTAGAAGAACAATTAAATAAATATCTTGAAAAAGATTTTAGTACTATAAAAGCAGTTTTAAGACCAAATAAATAATAAAATGTATAACAAAACAGAGGAAGAAGAACAATTTTAAACTGCGGCTAATTCGAGCTTTTAAGTGTCGAATAAATAAAACTTAAAGACCGAAGTGTCAAGTCGTTTCACCAGTTTGTCCCTCAGTTCAGGCGTTATAAATAACACCCCAGAGGAGGAATCTCCACTTTTAAAGAATAGGTCAGGATAGGACAGTTCCCTTTTTTCTTATTCTTCCCTATGTCTTTTTCCATTGAAAGTGAGTACTGTATCTAGTCTTATTTTTTCTTTTGAGTCTAAGACTAAGAACTCTTTTCCAT
>JAAETO010000182.1 GCA_024228275.1 Arcobacter sp. | reverse complement strand
TTAAATATATTTAAGTTAAAAAAACTCTTTATTTTTTTTCATCTTAATTAATAAACAAATAGTAATTTAATTATGACTGATTCCATAAGTGATGGAGATTCATTACAAGGTAGCTGTGATGATAATGATAATGTTACTAATTTAATTGATTTTTTATCTACTTCAATCTCAACTAATAACAACGAAATTGAACTTAAAAACTTAATACAAAAACAAAATCAAGATATAAAAATTTTAAAGGAAGAAATTGAAAAATTAAAGACCCGTTGTTCAAATCAAGAAAGTACAGTAGATATATTAAGAAATAGCGTTCGTAGGCTAAGGTTTTCGAGATCTGAACTTAGCAATAATCATCGTTCAAGAAGCGATTTGGTTTTTATTGATAATTGTAGAAGGAAATTCCTTAATGAATGGAATGGGAATATGACTTATTTGAATGACAGTGATGCATTACAATTGTCCTTCTTAGCTCATATTTTATCTCTTCCTGGCGTAGAAGAAATTACATAATAATAAAATTTACTTAACTTTTTTTTTTCATAAATGATAAAATATCATTTTTCTTTTTTCTTTTATTTTTACCAATTGTTTGCATTTGAAGTCTTAATTTACGATCAGATTGACTTATTTGCTCTTCAATAGTTGGCATTGATGTGAAAGCACCTCTTTGCATTTGTTGTTTTGCCGGATTAGAAAATGGATTATTTAAATGGTTTGAATGAGAAGAACCAGTTCCTCCCCCTTTAATTCTTAACCTTTTCCTTGCAAGTTCTTTTCCGCCTACTTCAGTAATTACTGTTTCTGTTGATTCAATCTCTGTTAAACCTATTGAAATAGGTAATAAAGGAGGATTTATTGTAGTAGTTTTAATTCCTGCTCCAGAAGTTGCTCTAAATTCTTCGATATTATAAAAACCTCCAAATTTCTTTAAGCTTCTTGGGTCAGGAGCAGGTTCAATATCTATACTAAAATTAAGACCATAAATTTTTTTCAACATGAGTCTTCCCATGTCAATGCAACCTCTGGTTTCTCTTAACTTTGATATCATACAATTTGGAGAACAAAATTGAGATGTAACATGAAAAACAAAATCACTTCTATCCGAAGGATTTTCCTTATAGCGCAATGGTAAAGGAATTGGCAGCGTTTTAAATGGTTCAGTGCACCAACAACAACAAAGTTTAGTCGGTTTGCTGTAGAACTCAGAAGTAATATTATAAAAATTCTTGCTACCAAATGGAATATATCTAGTTCTTATTAAACTGATATTCCTATCTATTTTAAATTCTTGCTTTTTTGAATTTGTAATTCTCTTTTCCATTGTTTCAATATCAATTTTTTCATCTTTCTTAAAACCTACAGGTTTATGAAGTATAGGATTAATTTTTACGTCGATTAATCTTCTAGTTTTAACTTTTGATTTAATTTCAATTTCATTTTCTTTTGATTTATTTCTTTGATGCTGTATAATATTAGTATCCATTTTACGTGAATTAGACGATGCTTTCGCAGCTTTCATTATTTTTTCAAATTGATGCGTATGTTTAACTTTTTTCTTCTTTTCAAGACAGATCGGTTTCGTTTTTTCATCTTCTTCTATTTCGTCTTCGCTCGAGGAAATTTTGAAATCAGAATCTGTTTCTGAACCATATTCAACTATACTTTGTTGGTCTTCGTTATCTTTCATAGAATCATCTTGTTGTAACAGCGAATCAATATCTCTTTTATCTTCTTCATTTGAATAATCTCTCATACTATTAAGGTTTTGTTATGGAAAAACTTCAGTAATATTTTCGTTTTGTTTCTGAAGTAAAGTAAAACCTATTGTATCTTCTTCCTTCTTTTCATTATCTAGTTGCAATTGACGTGGAATTTTGTTTTTTTTATTTTTAGTTTTTTTATTTAATATTTCTTCTTCATTTTCGCTATCACTTAAACCTTCAATCAATGTTTTTAAATGACTTTTTTTTATCCACTTCGGTATTTTAAATTCTGTATTTGGATGATCGAATAAATTCACGAACTTAGGCATTATTTGGTTTAATATTTATCAAGATAAAACTCAATGAGTTTCTTTTTTCTTGTTTTTTCTTTTTAGTAAATATCTATATTTACAATTATGAAATATGTCAGCATTATTTGAAGGAGATATTTTAAGTAAAAGTAAAGTTTGGCTTTCTGTTTTTATTACATCAGTTCCATTCTTATTAGGTTTACTTTACGCTGGTTTTGCTACAACTAATAATAATGAAGCAAGTACATTAGGGCTTAGTGTTATAAGTTTATCTACGGTTTTAAATATTATAGTTTTTGTTCAAATTAATAATAGATTAAACAGTGGAACACAAAATTATCCTTTACTTTTATGGACGGCATCGTTTTTATTTTTATTATTAGGTATTATTATTGTTTCATTTTCATACAAAAATATATATACTTGCAGTATTATTAATAAAGAAGAAACTACAAATAAAAATTCAGAAAAACCTTAATAAAAATATAAAAAATTAAAACAAATAGAAAAATCGTTATATCTTTTATAAGAAATGTTAAGTCAAACTTTACATTCACCAGGTGACCGTTTAACAACAGCTGTAAATTGCCTTAGTTGGGACTGCGGTACAAGAAACTTATGTTATTGTCTTATTGAAGATTGTAATGAAATAGACCGTGAATACAGTATCAGATTATGGGAAAATTTTAGTCTTAAGTCAACTACAACAGCTGAAGCAGTATTTGCGTTACATACTGAATTAGATAAACGACCTTGGATGTTACATGCTGATCATATTGTAATTGAAGCACAATGTAACCCTAATACAACTATGAAAGTAATATCACATGCGATTCAAATGTACTTTAGTTGTCGTTTAAGAACACCTGTTATAAATAAGATAAAAGGAGTAGATAATACAGTAATAGAAAAAAGAATAGGCAAACCTCAATCAATTCATTTTATTTCTCCTAAAAACAAATTTAAAGTTTGTAATGTTCCCGAACCAGAAGGTGCGTCAGGTCACAGCAAAAATAAAAAAATTGCTATTTCAATGGCTAAAAAATTATTATTTTCTTTGAAGGATAAGTCTATGTATGAATATTTAATGAGTCATAAAAAGAAAGATGATTTATCAGATTCATTTTTACAGGGTCTATATTTTTTACGTTTAATAAGACAGAGAAACAAAACAAATAAAAAAATAATTGATCATATTAATGGTTCATTTACTACTGAAGTAAGTATTATTCAAGAAGATAAAGATGAAAAACCATCAAGTGAACTTTATATGGGATCAAATTTTTCTGTTCCAGAATATGATATAGATGGAAAAAGTGTTGGAAAAAGCGAATGTTTTCCGAAAGAAAAACAAACACTTGACTAAATCTCGGTTTATATAAAATAAGCATAAGAAACAAATGATTAAACCAGTTTATAATTTATTTAAAAAAAAAGTTAAAATGAAATCAAACAAGCCTTTATTCAATAGCAGTCAAAATAATATGATTCCTCCTTTACCTAAACCAGAATTTAAACCACCAGTAGAATTTACGAATCCAGTAGAAATAAAAGATTCTTTAACTGAAAATGAAGAAAAACAAACTAAATTCAACACTAAAACAATAATTTTTGCTGTTATGGGAGTAGTTTTACTAGCTGTTTTAGTTTACGGGGGTAAAAAAATGAATAAGGGTACAAAAGCAAATAATTATAATACAGAAAAACAAAATGAGGACATATTATTTGCAGAAAATGAAAGATATAAACTTGAAATGGAAGAATACGAAACTAAAAGAAAAAAATTACTTGAAAATTTTCAAATCTTTACTAGAAAACGAAACGATATTATTAACCTGTTACAGGCTAATTATAAATCAGCTAGTCTTAATAACCAAGATTTTCATAAAATGTTTTCTGATAAAAAACTGGATTCAAGCACAACTCTTGAGGAGGAAAATGAAAGTATTGACACAGCCTTTATGTTAAAAGATGATATGGAAAAAAAGAAAATGGAAATGATTGAATCAGGTAAATCGCTGAATAAACAAAAAGACGATTTACTGAATCAAATGCAAGAAGTCAATAAGCAACTTGATGATATTGCTAATTTATATAATGTTTCTTATGAAGGACAGAAATTACCTCTAACAACAGAAAAAACAACCGAAAATAAACAACAAGTTCTTAATCAACAACAACCAACTCAAGAAAAATTAAAACAATAATCATTTTAAATTTTTATTATTTTTATATATCAAGCACTTACAGAATATTTCGAATTTGAAAAAATTTCTTTTGGTTCGGCTATATCTTCATTAAATTCTTTTTGTTCTTCTATTAAATCGATATTTTCGCCTTTTTTTTTTACATTTTCTTTTATATTTTCTTCCACATTTTTGACAAATTCAGTAGTAAATTGTGGTATTTTATTAACTGTATTTTTGGCATCTTTAATTTTTGATTTCACAGACTTAAAGTTTTCATTGTTTTTATTATAACCAGATTCACTAATAGTTGCTGTATCAGACAATGAAATATCTAAATTATTATTAGTTTCTTGAATTTCATCAAATAAAATCATATTTGGTTGATTAACATCTATTTCTCTTATTAAAGATGAGTCCTCATTAATTAAGTCTTTTCCAACCATTGAAACTAATGTAGCAGCAACTATTGATTTTGTAATATATAATTTCGCTTGTTTTTGACGAATTTTTTTATTTGAATCAGAGCCTCTCTTATTTCTAAAACCTTCGTTTTTGTTTACTAGTTTAGCTATTTCTTTTTCATATATATCAAGTGCCTTTTTTTCCTCTCTTTCAGTATATGCATTTAGAAGGTTATTTTCAAATTTTTCTTTAGCCTTTTCTACTGCTTCAGATGACTCTAAATTTTTTTTATCATTATTTAATTTTTTTTTTAAAGGTTCTAATTTTTCTTCTACTTCTTCAGCCTTTTTTAATTCTTCATATGACTGTAAGAACTCTGCATTTACTAACCCAAGAGCACTTAAAATATAAAACAATTTTTTAGTCAAATTTATAAATGTTCGACTAAAAAAGATCCATAATGATATAAGTAAAATAAAAACGAGTCCAATATCTCTTAAAGTATTTGAAACAAAAGGTATATCAGTAACTAATCCTATAATAATCATAATTAAAGCTGCAAAAACAAATGGTAACCAGCCTTTAAAAAAATTAATAAATGCATATGCACCTTCAACAAATTTAAACAAGAAATAAAATAGCAAAATAGCACCTAGACTTAATGCAATAATTGATAACACATCTGAAACTGAAAGACTCGTCTTAGTTTCGTTTGTATTATCAATAGGTTTGTTTATAGGTTTATCAATAACTGGTTTATCAATAGGTATGTTACTAACAGGTTTTTCGCTTGATTTAGTTGTATCACCTTCGTTTTTATCATTTTTCTTTCGTTTTATTATATTTATAACTTCAAGATACTCTAATATTAAAAGTAAACATAATATAAGTAAAGTGAATATAAAAAAAATTAATAATAAATTAGGTTTATTGAATAAACGACTATCTATTTTTGTAACTTTATCAGAGTTTTTCTTAATAACCATATTATGTTTAATTGAGATTTAGATAATTTTAAATTGCACTTCGACTAGCTGATCTACTTCCATTTTCATTGTCATTACCCATTCCTTGAGTAGCACCAAAATATATCACCCAACCTAAAAATAATTTAGATACTACAGATAATATGTGATAACCCCACTCGTATTTGTAAAAATTTATTTTACCTCCTTTTAATGCAACATATAGCATACTGAGTGAGACAAAACCGAATAATGAGTAAAAAAATAATTCTCCTCCTAAAATCGCATAGACCCAATCAGGAATTCTTTCTTTAGCTTTTTCTTTTGATAATTTCTCATTTACCAGTTTAATTGTTTCAATAAAAGCTTTTCCTATAATAATATAAACTGCAGCTTGAAGTATCCATGCAATCATAGTTGTTGTTTTTGCTTGCCATAAATTATTACCACTGATTGATTTTTCTATTATACCCCCCATAAATTGAATTGATATTGTCATTACTATTATTGCAAATAACACTGCTAAATTTTGAACAGTAGCAGTCAAAGCTAGTATAACAATCATAATTGTTGCTGTTATAGAATATTCGAACCATCTTGCAGGATTAAAGCTTTGGTTAATATATTTTTTATAAAAAGAAGATGAACCCAGTGCATAATATAAATGAAATAAAGCAGTTATTCCAAAAAATACAGATATTAATACTGGGATATTTCCAGACCCAACTTTGACAGATTTAAATCCATAATCAATATTATTGTCATCTATATTTACTTGATTTTCATAAACTGGAATATCAGTTATTCTTATTTCATCTCGATTAATAAAAATATAAATTGCTGATATTCCGTGAATTAAAAATAGTAATATATTAAATATTTGCAGTTTTCTGATTTGAGATTCACTTACTTCAGTCATTTTATTAATATTAAAAGAAATAAAATATTTATTCAAATTATTATTTTTCTATATACACGTTTGTTACCTTGTAAAAACTATAGTTTATTCCGCCTTTAAAATGAAATTCACGTCCTCATACTTACTATTATATAATATATATATAAGTATGAGGACGTGACAAAATTTA
>JAAETO010000181.1 GCA_024228275.1 Arcobacter sp. | reverse complement strand
TTAATTGTTACTTTACTACCAGGTAAAGTATTTGCGGCTAATCTATATTTAGAGAGTGGAGTTTCAGTAATTTCTTCTTCTGGAACTATGATAGAAATGTAATTTTTCTTTTTAGATTTGTTTTGAGCTTCTAAATTAGTTACAAATAAGAGAGCAAAAACAACTAAAATTATTTTTAATAACTTGTACAATAGCTTACCTTTTTAATATTCAAATAATGTTAAAATATACTAAATTGGTTTATAATTTTTTCACTTATAACAAAAGATCAGGATTTATGAACAACACAACAGAACATTTCAAAAATGAAAAATATAGAGTCCACTTTTTTACAAATACTGAGTTTGCTGAAAAAATTGAGTTCAAAGTAATAGAAGATAATTATCATTTACTTTCGGATGTTGATATAAAACATTTAGAAAATATTAAGTTGAATTTGCATCGAATGAAAAGAATTCAGAAAACATTTAAACCAAATGAAGAAATAAAAGAATTAATTTCAAAAATTGATAAACCACAAACTTGGCTAGTAATAACAGAAGATTGGTGCGGAGATTCAGCTCAAAACATTCCATATTTCTTTGAATATTCTAAATTAAATAGCTTAATAAATTTTAAGATTATTCTTCGGGATGAAAACTTAGATTTGTTAGATAGTTATTTTTCTTCTGGCAATCCCAAAAGTATTCCAAAAGTTATTGGTTTTGATGAAAATGGTAATGAGTTTTTTGTATGGGGTGCGAGACCAAAAGTGGCTCAAGACCTTGTAATGCAATTGAAAAGTGAAGGTTTTGAAAAAGAAGAATTTAATAAAAAATTGCATTTATGGTATGGAAGAAATAGAGGGAAAGAATTAGAAAAAGAGATTTTTGAGTTGTTGAAAGTGAGATAATTGTGTTTATGGTTGAATGGTTGAATGGTTGAATGGTTGAAAACTAAAAAAGAATTATTAAATAATCTATTTTGTATCAATTGTATTTTGTTAGCACAGATTCTCTGTGCTAACCTCGAAGGCTTTTATGCAAACAATTTATCTATTTCTTTAATTTAAAATTAACTCTAAAAGTTACTTCTGATCTTACTGTTGTATTTTTATTTACACCGGGTATAAATATTGTTTTTTTTATTGCATTTATTGCAGCATTGTCAAAACTTTGCCCGGCACCTTTAATTATATTTACGTTTTCTACAATTCCCTTTTTGGTAATTAAAGCAGTAACTAATACAAAGCCTTCAACATTTTTATTCTTTTCTATTATTGGATATATAATATTTTTTTCAACAGCTTCAATACCTCCAATAGGTTGAGGGCAAACATCAATTTCGCAAATAAGCTCATCTTGATTTTTTTTGCTAACCTTTGTACTTCTCCCTACAAACAATTCCAAAGTTGGAACAAATAACGAATCGTAATCAAAACTTTTGATTCCCTGAAGTTTTCCTTTATCAAAAGTTTTAACTTCTTTTAGTGCTCCATTATCAAAATGCTTTTTAGAAATTCCATCAAGAACTCCATTTCTTACAAAATGCTCTTCTTTTAACAAACCATTTTCATAAAATTCTCTAATCCAACCATTTAGAACTCCGCTTGAATATGTTTTCTCAGTTCTTAAATTACCATTTTCATAATACCATTTTGAATTTCCATCCAATACTTCATCTGAAAAGGAAACTGCGGATTCTAATTTCCCTTTGGAGTAGTAAATTTTTCTAATTCCATTTTGTGCTAAAACCAAATTAGCTGTATATAAGAATAGGATAATAATTAATATTTTTTTCATCAGTATTTTAAGTTATATGTTTAGTTGTTAATCTTCACGGAATGGTGAAGCTATATTAAATCTACAAAGTTGTCATGCTGAATCCCCAATCAAGTTGAGGACATGTTTATTTCAGCATCTAACTTTTTGTTATTTTTAATAGAAAGAGATTCTGAAACAAGTTCAGAATGACATTTTTGAGACAGTTTAAATGCTCCATAACATTAAAGTATTTTTTTATCATTTTGATTGTACAACATTTACTGTAATTTAGTTGCTAAATTTATATTTTAATTAAGATAATTAGTATTCATTATTTAATGTTTTTCTTATGACATCAAACCGAAATTTTCTCATTCTCTTTGTATTGACCATCATACTTTGTTCTCAATCATTTTCTCAAAGAAAAGTTGATACTGAAAAATTGAGATCCAATTTTGTATTAGAAGACAATAAAAAAGATTATTACCAAAATATTATTTCAGAAATCAAATCCACTTTTAAGACAGAGATTGACAAACATTCAGCGGCAAATTGGAAACGAGCATTTAGCAATGCCGAATCTTTATTTTTATTTGACGAAGATGTTATCACTGCAATTAGAAAATCTTTAAGTGTTCCGGTCGATAAATATTTAAAGCTACAACGAGCAACTTTAGAAATAGCTTATTCAACAGAAAAAAATACTTTTGCTAAAGTGATTAATAAAATTTTTCTATCAACAAAAGATAAGACTTCTTATGCTATTGCTACCAATTATTTACTTAGAGCAAATTACTTAGAACGAGAAATTTTTTTCTATACTAACAATATGCAAAGTAAATTTATCTCTTGGGGACAAAGTTCTATTCTTAAAAACTTATATTTTGATTTGTCAAATTCAAAATCAGAAAAATTTGAGAAAATGCCCTCACTTGTTGAACTTTTGCAACATCCATTTCAAAAAGGTAAAACAATAATTTATTCTTTACATAGAAAAAATAGGAACTACCCTGGAATGACAATAATTAAAAAACCAGATGGTACATTTGTTAAAAATAGTGATGGTACAATTTTTAACATTCCGCAACTTGCTGTTTCATTTTCTAATTTACCAGGATATATTCCAAATGGAAATACTCCAGAAGGAGTTTACTCGATTATTGGCAAATATATTTCTCCAACACAAACAATCGGACCAACGCCAAATGTATTAGTCCGTTCCCCATTTGAAGTTAAGCCAGAAATATTTTTCCACAATAAAAGTGAACATAAATATTTTGCAAAAGAAAACTATACAAATTTGCTCCCTAAAACTTGGCAAAATTATTTTCCAATTTTTCAATCGTACTATGCAGGTAAATATGGTCGTAGATTAATTATTATGCATGGCTCAACTGACGATCTCAACTACTATAAGAATAAATCATACTATCCTTTGTCCCCAACTAGAGGATGTTTAAGTTCAAAAGAAATTTGGAATGAGCAGGATGGGAAATGTATAGAAAGTGATCAAGCAAAACTTATAAACGCTTTTTATTCTACAAAAAAGTTAAAAGGTTTTTTGGTTGTAATTGAGATTGATGATAAAACTAAACCTGTAACAATTGACGAACTAAAAAAATTATTACAATAAACCGCAAAATTTTATCAATTTAAATGACCTCCACAAACAAACAACATTTGTGAAGGTCGGGGGTTGGGGAATTTAATAGAAATGTTTTATTATTAGTCTTAAGAAACTATATCTTCAAAGATTTTGATATCTTTCAACACTCTAACCTGAAATAACTAAATAGAACAATAAATCATTATTTAAATATTTGTTTTAATTTTATTATTTTAATATTACGTTATTTTAATTTTCATACTCTTAACTAACTGGTTTTTATGGATATCCCCCATCTTGAAAATCAACGAATTGATTTATTTAATAATCTCAATAAAGAGAAATCTCCACGCTCTTCATTATTTCTCCTATACAATTATCTTGATGAAATACTTTGTTTAAATGATGAGTCAATAATTGAATCGTTTTTATTTGAATTTTCTCAGAACTATATAAACCTTATTGGTCAATTTATTACAATAGGCATTGAGCCAACTTCTAGTAAGCAAATTTTAGATCAAGCGAAACAAATATTAGCCTTAAATATTTTTGCAGAATATATTGGAGAGTTGCACAAGTCAATTTTAGAAATTGAAAATGACATTAAAAATATAAACAACTCTTTAGCTGGTGAAACAACTTTTAATGAAATAGCTCAGAACTTTCATTCCCAGTTTTAGAAGGTGGAGAGAACAATACAACTTCATTGGGTTTGTTAGAAACTTTCACAATTAAAATTGAGAAAAACAAATCATCAAAAGAGAATAATTTTATAATTATCCCCTCATCTGAACAAGTTGAAAAAAGATTAATTGAACAAATTAATATCTCTTGGCAATTAGCAATAAACTATTTACAAAAGCATTTTAATAATCCTTACAAACATCATACTGTTATAATTAACTTTAATAAAATATATGTTCAGTATGAAGGTTACTCATTAGGAATGACAATAACTTTAGTTTTTTTGCAAGAACTTTTTAGGTTCTACAATACACCACTAACTCTGAATGTAAAAGGGAATGTAACATTTTCTGGAGGATTAGACTTTGAAGGATCTATTAAACCATTGTCAAAAGAAATAATTGAAAAAAAAGTTGAAACTGTTTTCTTTCAGATATCCATCATTTTGCCTTGCCAGAAGATGATTTAATAAATGCACAAAATAAATTAAATGATCTTAAAAAAGATTTTCCAAATCGTAAATTAAAGTTAATTGGGGTTTCCGATTTTGATGATTTATTAAATTACAGAAATATTCTAGACATAAAAAAAACCAAAACAGCAACAAGAGTGAACAAGTTTATTATTAATAATAAACTGACGCTAGTATTGTCATTTATCCTAATAGGTATTTCCCTATACTATTCATTTTTTTACATTCGATCATAATCCACACAATTTTCAGATTAATAGAAGTACAGTTCATATTTTAAATCAACATGGAAAAATTTTGTGGACTACAAAACAGAATTTTAATACAAATAAAAAAAAATCTAATAATTGGGAAAGTCACAATAGTATTTATGATGTTGATAAAGACGGTACGAATGAAATATTTCTAACACACGAAGTAATTACAAAAAATGATTCATTTGAATATGGTAGAATTGCTTGCTTTAATAATTATGGTGAATTAATATGGAAATCAATTTTAAAGATGAAATTTCTAATAAAAGAAAAGAGTATATCAATATTTATCATATTTCAATGATTGACATAATAAATGGAAATAATAAACCAGTCATTATTGCTTACGCAAAACACTATCTTTGGTCTCCATCAGTACTCTTTAAAGTTAGATGCATTAACCGGTAAACGACTTAAGGGAACTCTTTGGAGTCAAGGACATTTTAATAGAGGAACAATTTGTGATTTTGACGCAGATGGTGATTTAGAAATTATTATTGGAGGGATAAATAATGCTCTTAAAAGTGCTTTCGCATTAAGTATTGATATAAATAAATTATATGGTCAAACTCCTAACTATAATAATAACTTATTAAATGATATGTTAATTGGAAAGTTTAACAAATATTTGTTATTGAGTAAATCTGATATTTGCACCTACTATTGTAAAGCTTCAGATGGAATTGGACAAAATGAATAATTATATTAAATGATTATCCTTATATTTACCCAATAAGATATTTTTAATGAAAAAGAGGACTAAATGAATTTGATAGATTTTATCAGTGCATTCCCAGACGAAGAAAGTTGCAAACAAAAGTTCAAAGAATATAGGGAAACAGTAGGAATAGAATGTATAAAATGTAGTCATACAAAACATTATTGGAAACGTGATAAAGAACAATATGAGTGCAAGAATTGTGGTTTTCGTACAACATTGAAAAGTGGCACAGTAATGCACAAATCAAAGCTCCCCTATCGCTATTGGTTTATAGCG
>JAAETO010000180.1 GCA_024228275.1 Arcobacter sp. | reverse complement strand
TCTTACTTTTTTATTATTTATTATAAAATCAGATACTTATTATTAGATATTTTTATATTTTTAAAAAATTAATTATCTATAAATCTTATTTTTAGGATATCCATTAGTAATATTAAAATAAAAATAAATTTAATCACATTTTATAAAATAAAATTATTAGTTTATTATTATAATATTCAAAAAAAAAGATTAAGTTATAATTATTTAAAGTATTAGTATTCGTTAATTGTAAATAATAATTTTATTATTTGACCTGATATATATTTAGAAGGATTAAATATGAGTGAGTACAAAAAAATCCGATATGGTAACTTTATAAAACTTTCGTCCGTATCGCACTACGATGTTAGCTACGATAAATTAACAAAAGATTCCGAGAATAAAACAGAAGAAGAAAAGAAGATAAAGCTTAATAATTTGCATATTTACAAATTATTACAGCCTTATGTTTCTATACGTTTTATGGATCAATTTAAGGCATTAATGCCTTTAGTAATATATTTAATTCTCTTTCAATTATTTATATTGGGTCAAAATATTCAAGAAGCCTTGACTATTACTTTAGGTTTAAGTGCCGTTCTTGTAGGATTAATGTTATTTATGGAAGGAATTAAACAAGGGCTAATGCCATTTGGTGAAGCCATAGGAAATTCTTTACCCAAAAAAGTATCATTTTTTACAGTACTATCTGTAGCATTTTTACTAGGAATTGGTGTAACTTTTGCAGAACCTGCAATAGGAGCTTTAAAGGCTGCTGGTTCATTAGTTGAAGTAACAAAGGCACCTTATTTATATGCCTTACTAAATGATTATTCAGGATTACTGGTTCTTCTAGTTGGAGTGGGTGTTGGGTTTGCGGCTGTACTTGGTACTATGAGATTTGTATATGGTTGGTCTTTAAAACCATATATTTATTTAGCTTTAATTCCTACACTTTTATTAACAATATATTGTATGAATGATAAGGATCTTATATCTGTACTAGGACTTGCTTGGGATAGTGGAGCTGTAACTACTGGTCCAGTAACAGTTCCTTTAGTTTTATCTTTAGGTATTGGTATTGCATCAGCTGCAGGAAAGGGAAACTCATCTTTATCAGGATTTGGTATTGTAACATTGGCTTCTTTATTTCCTATTGTTGCGGTTATGCTTTTAGCTATATATGTATCCTTTACGATTACACCAGAAGAGATTATTGCATCTGCAGCAGCTTTAAGTAATCTTCCTACTCAAGAGTTAGCTTGGTATGAATCTACCCCAGGAGTTGAAGTTATTTTGGGTGTTAGAGCTATTGTACCATTAGTATTATTTTTATTATTTGTAATGAAAATCATGCTTAAAGAAAAAATTAAAAATTCTGGCATTATCACCTATGGTATTGTGTTATCTGTGATTGGTATGTGTATTTTTAATATAGGGCTATCTTATGGTCTTGCTAAATTAGGAGGACAATCTGGAAGTTTAGTACCTGCTGCATTTAATACTATTACAACTGGAAGTGGAACAATTATTGAAGCTATTTATCCTTATGCTATTGGATTAACAATTGCAATTGGATTTGCATTTGTATTAGGATTTGGTGCAACATTAGCAGAACCTGCTCTTAATGCTTTGGGTATTACGGTACAAAATCTGACAAATGGAGCATTTAAAAAAAGAACACTAATTATGTCTGTATCTTTTGGAGTAGGAATTGGTATTGCAATTGGTATTGTTAAAATTATATTTACAATTCAATTAGCATACATACTCTTGCCTCTTTATTTATTAGCTACAGTCTTAACCTATTTATCCTCAGAAGAGTTCGTAAATATTGCATGGGATAGTGCTGGTGTTACAACTGGTCCAATTACAGTTCCTTTAGTACTTGCAATGGGTTTAGGTTTTGGTAATGCAGTTGGAGCAATAGAAGGTTTTGGTATTTTATCAATGGCTTCAATTTGTCCAATTTTAGCAGTGTTAACAACAGGTTTATATGTAAAATATACGGTTAAACATGAGAATGAAGTATTAGAAAAAGAAAATATATCAGTACAAGGAGCGACACAGTGAAACGAGATATAACAATACTAACTGACATAGAATTAATTACGTGCATTGTACAAAAAGGCGAAGCTGATAAAATACTAAAAGCAGCTTATGAGGCAGGAGCACAAGGTGCTACTGTTTATTATGCTATAGGAAGTGGTATAAAAGAAAAACTTGGTCTTTTAGAAGTTGCAGTTGATGCTGAAAAAGAAATTATTAATATAATTGTCTCTGATGAGCAAGCTAATAGAATCTTTGATGCTATGTATCTAGTAGGAGAATTAGATGTTCCTGGAAAAGGATTCATTTATATAACAAAACTAGATAAAGCAGGAACATTTATTCCTCATGATATTGTAGAAAAACTTGGGGTATAAGAAGATGAATGAATATAAACTAATTACATGCTTAATGAAAGAGCACACAGGACGAGATATTGTGGTAAAACTTAAAGAAAAAAATATCATAACTGCTAATCTAAGTTTTGCAAGAGGTAATAGTATAAATCATCATACAGTAGAAATGGAAATGGAGTTACTTACTGTCTTAGTTGAAGAAAGTATGGCAGATGAAATATTTGACTATTTGTTTTATGAATGTAAGTTTAATGAACAACATACAGGAATGATTTATCAAACTTCAATAGGTAAAAGTAGCAAATATACTGTGAATTAATAAGATTTATTTGGTAATATTTAATAGTGAATGAAGTATATATTATTTCTGATGTACATGGATGTATAAAGACACTTTTAGCATTAATAAAAAAGCTACCTACAAATTCAAAACTTGTTTTTGTAGGAGATTTAATTGATAGAGGTAATTCTTCCAAAGATGTAATAGAATTTGTAAAAACAAATAATTATGATTGCGTTTTAGGAAACCATGAATTATTTATGAAAAATTCATTACTTAATATTGACAATAATTCGTACCATTGGATATATTTTTTAGGTGGAGATAAAACATTAAAAAGCTATCACAATGATAAAAATATATTAGCTGAACATTTAAAATGGATAAATAAATTACCTTTATATTTAGAATATGAAGATTTAAAAACAGCTAATAATCGTAATCTTGTAGTTTCACATTCCTGTGTTAATGATAAATGGAAATTTAAAAATTTAAAAAAAAGCTCTCTGTCTTATCAAAGCTTTAAAAAAGAAATTCTTTATTCTAGAAATATCGGAGAATTTGATAATAAGGATATTTTTAATGTTTTTGGACATACTCCTTTAAGCTATGTTAAAAAAACATCTTCCTATGCAGCAATAGATTTAGGCTGCGTATATGAGAATCAAAAAGATATAAAAGGATATCTATGTGCTTTTGCTTTCCCTTCTATGAAAATAATAAAACAACGAAATATAGAATAATTTTTGTTGATATAATATTTACTATTTTTTAGATTTTTCTTTAAATGCTCTTTCATAAGATTATGTTTTTTTCTATACTTTGTTCTTATTTTACGTAAATGTCTTTGCCAATGTCCCTCTTTCATAAATACTTCCAAAGTTTTTTGTGTAGTAAGTGATACTCTTTGAACTTTTTTATAATCTTGCGGGATAAAAATCATATAAATAGTTTTCTTCTATTTCTTTACTATTATTGTTTTCTAAATAAGGTTGTTTTTGTTCAAAATCAAAATCTTTTAGATTTGTATCTGTTACTATATAAGAACTTCTAGGAATACTATCAATATAACCTTCAGCTACTAACTGACTATAAGCTCTTTCAACTGTATTTTTACTCAAATTATAAATTGAAGCAACTTTTCTAATAGAATCAAGTTTATCTCCAATTTTACAATTTGAAATTATCTCTTTTTTAATCTCATCATAAAGTTGTATATGCAAAGGAGTTTTATTGTTTTGATCAATAATATACATATCTGTCCTTATATTTTTTAATGATTCTGTCACTTGTAAGATGTACAGTTAAGTAATATTATACAAAAAAAAGGAAAAATATGAAAAAGCTATAAATGCAACAGGAGTATTTAAACTTATGCCTACAAGTATATCAGCTAAATCAAAAGTT
>JAAETO010000179.1 GCA_024228275.1 Arcobacter sp. | reverse complement strand
TCAATCTCAAAAAGGATATAAAATAGAAAATAGTTTAATTATTTTACGTGATACTTGTTTTAAAAATTATTTTGTAAGGATTTATTTTAAAAAGAATTGCATAAAGAAAAATAAATGGTTTAATTGTATTAAGCAAAAAACAAATTTTCCATTTATTTCTACTATGCTTACTAATTATAAAAAATCTAAAAACACAAATCAATCTCAAAAAGGATATAAAATAAAAAAAAGTTTACTTTTTTTATATATTATCGTAAAGATGTTAACCTTATCTAAATTTAAGAAGGTTCTTTATTCAAAAGATCTGTACGATGCGATAGATGACACTAGCCAAAACAACACATTCAGAAAAATATTTTCTAAATTAAACAAAGCATTAGGCATTATTACAGTGAATCATATTGTTGGTGGTTCAAAGAGATGTGCTTTTTATGTACATGAATCAGTTATTGAATCTGATTGGTTTAAAGAGCACGTATATACATGCTCTAAGGGTAAATATTATACAGCTAGACATAAAATGTTTGTTATGAATGGCTTAGAAAATAATAGTAAGCAAAAATTACATTATAAAATAAATAATAAAGAGAACAGACGTATATATTCTAAATTAGCTACAAGAGCAGTAAAGAATTTTTATTCTAAAAAAAGGTACAGCAGTATAAGTGAAGATAGTTTAATAACTCTAAAGAGTTATATAAACTCTAGTGATCTCATTGAAAAAAATAAAGATAGAAAAAAAGCATACAACATTCTCGTCAATGATGTACGGAAAGTGAAAAATTATTTAGTATCAGACTTCAAAATAACATTATCAAAGATTATTAAGAGGATAGATATGTCTAGAGTAGACATGAGACTGTTTACCGAACCACAAATATATTTTGATAACAAACGTCCTTTAACAAAGACATATGAGCGTCCTTTAGCAAAGACAATTGATCTAGACAAAAAACAGCAGATCAGACTTTACAAATCTAAGAAAGATTTAGCTAATGAGACATTGAAATTCAAGAGTACATCTAGAGTTAGCGATGTTAGTGTAGATAATAATGTATCAAAATTAGGTGATATTTTTGATAAAATGTGTTATAATTTTGTAAATAATTGAGGAATTGAGATATGGAAAATAATTATTTAGAGACTGACGAAGCATTTAAAGCATTTAACTTTCTAATAAAAACTTTGACAAACAAAGACTTAACGCAATCAGGATTTGAAAAATTGTGTGAAATAGGAACAGGCAAGCTTCAAGAAATAAAAGACATAAAAACTGAAGAAGAATTATGTAAGTTTATATTTTCTTTTAATATAAAAATGTTATGTACACCACCGGCAAACAATGCTCGTGACAAAGAAGTATTTACGCAAGTTACTAATATGGTACAAGCTCTCGAAGATAAGCATAGAGAATCATACGACGCTTATTATGATAAAATGATGACTATTTTTATTACTGATTGAGGCGTCATCCATGTACAGGACAAAAAAATATAGGGATTACAAAGATTTTGTAGATAAGAATTTAGATTCTTTTATAAATAATTTTTATGAATCTAGAAAGGTTGTAACAGACATAACAGACGAAGAAGAATATTTTTATATAACTAATTTAAAGCATGAGATAAGACTTAAAGAAATATTTAATTATAGAAAAAATCTTATGCGTTTAGCTATGCTTTTAGTAAAAGCAGAGAACATTGAAGAGCCTATCAAACAATTAGAATCTTTGGCATGTTATTGTAGGGCACACCTTACTTATACTAATCAAGGTAACATGAATAAATTATATAAAGCATTAAAAACAAAAGAAAAGAAAACAATTTTAGATTGTATTAAGGCAGTAGTACTTACATTTGAAAAAGATATTAAGCACGATGAAGTAAGATGCAAGAGAGCCTTTAAAAAAATATCGACAGAAAGACGTATTAAAAACAAAAAAATAGCTTATGTTTATTTTAAGGGAACATGATTTATTTATCATCATCTGTAACTATTGCACATATTTTTAAAAAAGTGTCTCTTTCATTTTCCTTGTTGTTTTCTTGATTTGGATTTGAAAGTAAAACAAGGAAAACAAGCTCTTTAATTTCTTTTAGTTTT
>JAAETO010000178.1 GCA_024228275.1 Arcobacter sp. | reverse complement strand
TGATAAATTTAGATATTTAGATATCTGAACTTGTGTATATCCATCTTTATATGCCAATAGTATAGCTTCATTTCTTTTAATTTTTGTATCAATATCTAAAAAATATTCTTTAAACTCTTTTGTTTGAGTATAAACAATTTCAATCGTGAAATACTATTTTATGTATAACTGCATTTTTATTAAGTATTTATTATTGAATTTGATATCACAATATAAAATTTAAAACTCCTGCTTAGAACAAAACTTATAAGTCCTATTCAAAAACGCAAACTCCAAATAATACGCATGTAACATAAGCCTAGAAGCTCCTGTAACTTTTTCTCGTTCTTCATTTTCTATCTTATTTTTTAAGAAATCATTTACAAAAGTTTCATCTAAACCATAGATAGGATCACCTACTATTCTATGTGATATAGAGTCTAGATGTACTCTTATTTGATGCTGTCTTCCTGTATATGGTATAGCTTCTACTAAAGTTTGATTTTTATTTTTATCATATTTTATTGGACAGATTAAAGTACTAGAATCTTTTCCATCTTCTGAGGTTTTCATTTTTAATTTTATTTTACCATTTGAAGTAGTAATTTTTTTATCAATTAATATCTCTTCTTTTATTTCATCTTCTACAAGAGCTCTATATTTTTTTATAAACTCTTTTTTATCAAACATCTCATTTAATACAAACTTTGAATAAGCATTTTTTGATACAAGTATAAGCCCAGAGGTTTCAGCATCAATTCTATGAATCAAACTAGCTTCATCTCCAAAGTGGTATCTAATTTCATCTATTAGTGTATATTGTGTTGAACGAGCAACGGGATGTACTAGTAGTCCAGAAGGCTTATCAAAAATAGCAAAATGTTCTGTTTGAAAAAGAGGTTTTAGTCCTTTTGTTAGAGCTTGAAATACTGAGACTTCTATATAATCAGATTTTAAAACTTGACCTTTTTGAAGACGTCTTTTTTTATTGTCAATTACTCTGCCCTTTTGCAGAAGCTTAGAAGCTAAAGAAGAAGATAGATTAACAACATCAACCAAAAAGTCTTCTACTCTTTTACCTTCTATTACATCATATCTTTTAAGTACATAGGGCAATAAAAATCCTTATTATCATTTTTTATACAATCAATCATTTCTTTCTAAAAACAATCTATTTACTTTTTTTCTTGCCCATTCATTTTTTCTTAGGAATTTTAGACTAGATTTTATAGAAGGATCATGATTAAAACATCTTATATTTATTCTTCGTCCTAATTCTTCCCATCCATAGTTTTCGACTAAATTATTCAATATTTTTTCTAAAGTCATTCCATGTAAAGGATTAGTTTGTTTTTCATTATCCATAAATTTAATATTTCCTTGTATAATTATAAAAATAAATTATATCAAAAAAAGTAGATTAAATGGAAATTATTTATAAAGTATTTGAACTAGGTCTTGCTATATTTTTTATATATATGATAGTTAGATATTTAAAATGTAAGTTTGGTAAATGTGATTTAGACTAATTAAAAAAATTAGTCTAAATCTATAGTTTTTTATAGCTCGGATTCAATTAATTTAATTAAATTTTTTAATCCAAATTCTTGTAAAGGTTTTCCATTTACTATATAACCAGGTGTTTTAGTAACTCCTAATTTTTTTGCATCAGCTAAATCTTGTTTTATGATTTCATCAGTTTTAGAATTATCCATAAACTTAGCTAATTTATCCATATCTAAACCTTCTACTTTATGTAATAGATTCCAAAGTATTTGAGGCTGTACCTCATGACGTTTTATCCAATAAGCTCGTGTAGCGAACATAAAATCTAATACATCCATAAACTTATTTTGCTCTCTTGATCCTTCTAGCATTTTAACTGCATATGCAGAATTTTTATGAAAAGGAGCATATCTTACTACAAGTTTAACATTTCCATCATTTTTCTTTAAAATATCTTTTACATAAGGATGAAACTGGGCACAAGTGCCACAAGCTGGATCAATAAACTCTACTAATTGAACTTTTGCATCTTTGTTTCCAATAACTAAAGAATAAGGTCTTTGAAAAAGCAATGCTTCTTCTTTTGCTAATGCTATTGATTTTTTTGTTTGCTCATTTTTATAAAAATATCCTGCACCAAGAAATATTGCTATTAATACAATTATAGAAACAAAAACAACTTTTTTATTTTGCATATTTATTACTCCGTTTTTAATTGGCAAGATTTTACCATAATTTATGTGTAGTTAGTATGCAGAAATTAGAAAATTTAAGGAACAGCTAATATTGAACAGTTACATAAATCATCACTTTCGTATTCAGTTATTTCTCCTGCATTTTTATTAGGATAAGGGAAAAGTCTTACAGTTAATGGTTTGTTTAGTCTATATGCCATTGTTCCAGTATCACGCATAAGAGCTGAAATCTTATTTATACTAGTATCTCCTGGGATAGGCACTGTATCAAGACCTATTCCACAAACTGCACTATAAGTTAATAAAGAACGTATTTCATACTCATTTTCAATTGTTCCCTTTGCAAGACCTTCATCTTCAATTACCGCTAGCATTAGACCAGAAAAACCAACTAAAGGAGTATTTTTAATACTCTTAAAAACTTTTGTTAATAAAGATGATGCTTCTACACTTCCACTTGCTCCAAAATAAGGAACACCTAACAACTCATATACAGTTGTCATAGATGAACAATCTTTTGACGGAGCAGCTGAACTATCTATTCCTACAAATTTAAAGTTTTCATTTTTATATAACTTAGCTATTTCTAAAACTCTATTTACATGATATTGTAGTGCCTCATGCATAAGATTGTAATATTTTTCAAATAACTCTTGATGATTTTCTATAGTTTTACTTTTATTAAACTCTTTTAAAACATGAACTAACAAATCAGGTGTTTCAAAACCAATTACATATGAGTTTTCTAAATAACTTTCATGATAAGAAGCTGGAAAATATGGAATAAATGGCTTACAATTAAAATTCACAGTAAAATTAAAGTTACCCTCTCCTCTTGGCGTAATTTGACTTATTTTTTGAACAGCATTACTACATTGCTTAATTATTTCATTATCCAAAATATCAAATTCATTTTTACTAACATTTACACAAACATTACAAAGGTCGCCATAAGCTTTTATTAATTCTGGAACTAATTGTATCTCTTCTATTGTTTTAGCTTCACCTATTGCAAATCGAATACGTAAATCATCCCCAGCAAAAGACTTTAAAAGATTACTTAAATACCCTAAATCATCTTTTGCACTTTCTAATGACTTAGTATTCAAATACTCTCCAAAAGCATTTGTTACTATTCTTATAGATTGGACTTCATATCTATTTTCTTTAAACTTAATCGATAATTCATTACAAAAGATACAAGCTTTTGATATTTCATTTTTCCAAGTTGTTTTATCATTGCTCAAAGTTAAAAAAGTAGTTATTGTCCTAACTTTACATAAGTCTTCATCTTTATAATTCATATAAATTCCTTGATTAATTTGACGAATTTTTTAGTTGTGTAAGTGTAAGTCCTAGTCCTATAAATATTCCGCCAGTTATTCTATGAAATAGCATCATTCTATTTTCATTTTAACTTTTAATATCCTTTTTAATTGCTTCATAGGCAACTAATATTTTTTTTCTTTCTATTCCCCATCTATATCCACTCATAGCACCAGATTTTGCTAAAACTCTATGACATGGTATTAAATATCCTATATGATTTGAACTAATAGCACTTGCTACTGCTCGTACTGCTTTTGGTTTGTTTACACTATTTGCTATATCTTGATATGTTGCTATTGTTCCATTTGGAATATTTAATAAAGCTTTCCAAATATTTATTTGAAAGTTAGTTCCTTTTACGTATAAATCAAACTTCTCTTTATCAATAAAAATTTTATTTAAGTACTCTTGAGCTTCATTATCATCTTCAATCAAATCTGCTTTTGCCCAAATCTCTTTAAATCTTTCAAAAAGTTGTTCTTTATTTTCATTTGAGCTATCTATAAAACCAAGATAAGAGACTCCTCTTTTTGTAAAACCAATTAATGCTTCACCAAAAGGAGTTGCGCCATATCCATATGTAATTTTTACATTCTTTCCAAACTCTTTATACTCTTTAGGAGTTACTCCAATAATATTTACAAATAAATCATGTAATCTACTAGCACTAGATAATCCAATATCTAAAGAACTATCTAAAATTGACTTTGATTCTTTTAAATGCTCTTTTGCATAGTTTAATGTTACTGATTGTAGAAATTGTATAGGAGTAACACCTACGTACTCTTTAAAAACTCTTATAAAATGGTATTTACTCATACCAATATATTCAGCTAAAGCGTCTACAGTAGGTTGTTCTTTGAAGTTTTCATCAATATATTTTATAACTTTTTCAATTTTTTTATAGTTTTCAGTATTAGTTTGTAGTTTAGTATCCATAAAATCCCTAATCAAAAGTTCTAATTGAATTTTAAATTCAAGTGGTATTTTATACCACTTAAACTTTTAATTTAGTAAGACTAAGATGTTAACTACTTTTTAATGTAGATAAGTTAAGACCCTAGTACGTAGATTGATTATAAATCACAAAATCACGAGCAAGAGTTTTTAACTCAGCTTTTATAGATGTTTGTAATTCAGTGTTATTAATATCATCTAATACATCACACATTTTGTTTGCAATAATTTCAAACTCTTTTTCTTTCATTCCACG
>JAAETO010000177.1 GCA_024228275.1 Arcobacter sp. | reverse complement strand
GTATTTGTCAAACTTATCAAAACAAAGATGTTTTTGGACACTTAACTTTTCAATATAAATGACACACTTAGCCAAAATTTCACTTTCAATAGCATCAAAATCAATTTCAGTGGGTAATCTAAATTTAGTCCCAAAATTAAGCAACTCCATAAAACTGCTGTCCCCACATAGACCTGTATTGCCAGTAACAATATGACCCAAGTTTTTATCACAATATGGACTTGAAAAACAGGAACAATTGGAACTAAGTATCTGTTGAACATCAGAGACCTTCAAATTTTTAAGAAAATAACTATAGTTAAAAATCTTATCAGATAAGGGTCGGTTATAGGTATATACTATCCTAACTTTTCTAAAACTATCCTCTGTACCTGGTAACAGACTTCTACCATACTTATTGTTAAAAAAACGAGAACAGTTCAGAAACTCAAGTCCCTTATTCAAATAAGACACAGAGACAGTATCAAAACTTACTTTTTTGTGAATGACATTTTTGGACAACTTTACCTTACTACATAGATAGGCTTTGAATATTTTTCCTGAGAAATCAAAATTATCCAGAGTGCGACCTTGCCAGTACTTAAGAGTACAAATACTAAAACTATTTAAATATGAATAGACTTGAGACCATAAATTTTCACTCAGTAATTGTTCTAAATTATTAATAGCATTAAGATCTAATTTTTTACTCCTACGTCGTTTTTTCCCATGTGAATGCTTGCCTCGTTTTCTGGGCAATTTAATGCTGAAAAAAGGCTGTTTAAGAGAACTAAAAACGTCACAACTTTCAACATCTCCTACACCAGAAACCCTATTATTCAGACCAAATGGAAAAACTGTACCAAGACTTCTCATCCAAAAATCTTCTCTTTCATTTAAAATATATTGGGTTTCGTTTTTAGTCATCAGAGGATTAACCTGATCAATTATTTGAAAACTTAAATCTTCAACTGTATGACCATTTTGACCAAAATGTTTGACTAAAATAGTATTTAATTTATTTTGATTCACAGAATTTTTATGTTCTGAAATCCTGGTACTCAGCTTGCGAATGGTCTGCCCAACATATTGTAAACTGCATTTCTTACAGGTTATCAAATATATTACATTTTTATCAATGCAACTAACCTTATTTAATTCTAAGTTAACAAAAACTTTGTTAGTTACAGTACTTCTGAAAAATGGATTAGTATTAAAAAAAGGACAACATAATGCCCTTCTTCGTTGACACCTAACATTTCTATCAACTGCCAAATTAAACTCAGATTTAGTGCAAATCTGGTATCTATTTTTGTTACCAGTTTTACTCTTGTCGTTCAAAATGACGACTTCCCTACAATGCGAATCATACTCAACAATTCGTATAGGGCCCACCCCTGGGGGGAGAGAACCCAAATTTTGATTGGAGTGGACACCCGGTAGCATTATCCCCCCTCCTGGCCCCTGTTGTCCACCACCGAGCTGGAGGGGAGGGTCCCCTGTGATTAGTAGCCTTGGCAGGGTACTTAGGCTATCATTAGTTTTGTGATTCATAGTGATAAAGGGTAGGGATTTTTAATTTTAATGAGGGAGAATCCCCAGAAACTCCGTTTCAACAAAATAATTTGCTTATTTGTGAAATGTACATGTGTTTGCACTTTTCTAAACACATTTATGATCTGACAATATTGTGTGATAGAACACAGCTCTTTGTATGCTGCATCATTAGATGCAGAGAAAGTGTGTGTGATAGAACACAGCTCTTTGTATGCTGCATCATTAGATGCAGAGAAAGTGTATGTTGCACCATATTGGTGCAAAATGTGTGTTGCACTTGGAGTGCAAAAGGAAACAAACACACAGGGCACAAAAGGGGTAAATAAGTTATAATTTAAATAAAGAAAATTAAAATTGATTAAATAAAGATTAACTGTGGAAAAAATATACTTTTAGTGAAAATAGAAAAAAGAGACCATTTAGCCCAGTGGAAATGTAATTCTCATATAACAAACATATAGTTCAGAAACTAAGAAACCTCATTGGAGAGTTGGAGTGGGCCAAAGCCACACGTCAACAACCTCCAATGAAGAAGCTAAAAATAGATAAGGCAATGGAAACTTTTAACCAACCTAACTTTGACATAAAATAAGTTCATTTGAAAAAACACCAACTTTCCTTAAAAAAGTAACCATAAATGGGCTATTTTTAAAAAAAATTATATAAAGTAAAACTTATTGTAAAAAGGGGAAATTTTTGATGGAAAAACATAAAAGGGGCCCATTTTTTATAAGTATATTATAAATTTATTTATGACTAGTAAAGTAAATGTTTTGAATTAAAGATGTTTTAATGGGATAGTTAAAAATGAAAAAAGGGGGAATATTGTTATTGAAAAATAAAATTCCATTTGTTAATTAATTGGTTGGAAAAGAAAAGAAAAGGATTCGGCTCATCTTCCGGTGAACACCCAAAATCATGACAAGTGAATAATTTATTTTCGGCCCTTATTCACTAATAAATCATTCACGATTTTGGGGCGGGCCAAGCCACAAAGGTACCTTTGAGACCAGAGACGAATCAACAAATAATTTTAATGCAGAAATATATAAACAATGAAATAAAATACTGTATCTATATCAACTCCAAAATATTGAAATAAACTTACCTTGATGACACAATTTGGAAGAAAACAAAAATTTGTTATGTGGGCATATAGTGGAACAGAATGGTAATTCTTCCGATTATAATAATGTTTGCCACCATATAACTTGACCAAAATATGATCTAAATCTAAAATGAACAAAAAATAAAATTATGTTCAAAAACTTTCAAAATATAAAAATACAACTGTATATACTGGTAAAATGGGAAAGCTGAAACAAACAAAAAACAAACGAGGGTTTTCACCTATATGCAAATTTTTGTTTACTTAATTCTAAAAGACGGATACCATAGTTATTATGGCAATCACAAGCCTAATCAATATTTACCTTCTTATAACTCTTATCAGAAAACATTTTGGTCAGACAGCGGAAGCTCCCTGGTAATGTATAAGCTTCCCAATGGAGCACCACTGGCCAAACTAGAACTTTAGGTAAAAATTAATCAAAGTGAAAATAATTCAGACATAAAAATACATGTGCAGTATATCCTAAAGAGAATGTCTAATTATTAATTACTTTCCTATACACTGCCTTATAAACATGCAAAATCCATTTCTTTAAATCTGAGCTAGTGATGACACCATACTGGAGAAGCAATTGCTGGTACTTAATCGCAAAATCTGAAAAGGCCTTAATTAATAGTTCAAATTCTACACCATTATCAAGAAAACTTTTGAAAAGAGAACATATAGCTTCCTCTAGGTGACAATAAGTATTATTACGTCTGGTTACCCTCACCAACTCACCTTTAAAAACTCCAAGAACTGTATTACTGCTAATATTGCTAAAGATTTTAGTATACCTTATAACTTTAAAATTATATTTATCAGTTTTATTGAATAACTTAAAAGTTAGATTCTGATCAACTGAAATTTCAATATCCAAATATTCGGCTTTTTTGTTATCTAAATTTGTTTTGTTTAAAGGTATACTAGAAGGATAAATTTCAGAAGCAACTTGAGAAAAATTTTCAAAATTAATTGCTAAAATATCATCAATATAACGAACCACATTTTTTCCTCGAAATTTTTCTTTATTAGTTTTAATATATTTAAATTCAAATATACTAAGACATAAATCAGCAATTAGTGGGGAGGCATTGCCCCCCATGGGAACTCCTTTAATTTGTTTGTAAATAATACCTGCAAAAGTGACATAGTTTTCATCAAGACAAACATTAATAAAATCCTTAAGATCATAAGGAGTAAAGCTAAAACGTTTTCGGCATGTCAGATTTTCATTAGAGTAAAAAACCAAACCATATTTTAAGCTATTATTGTCACAGGTAAGGTATGGCTTGTGAGAATTTTTAAAAAGTAAATCAATGAGGTAAAACAAATTTTCTTTGATGACATGATGTTCCAGGTTAGTATAAAGGGTAGCAAAATCGCCAGTATAAATTTCACGAATTTTTCCTGAATTTTTAAGTGCAAAAACAGCCTCATTACAATCTAAAATTGACCAATAATGATTGATTCCAGTTAGGGATTTTATAGTGTTACAGTAATTTATAAAATGCTTTTTAAGGAATTTCAGTATTTTATGTGCAAGCATCAGAATTGGTTTCAGTGAAGAATTAAAGGCGCCAGCTATATTTCGAAAACTAGTGGGATTTTTATGAATTTTAGGAAGTAGATAGATTTTAGGAAGACAACTAAATTCGTCAGGAACAGACCCAAGATTGTAGAATTTAATTAGGTTAAAATGTAAGTTTGCAATATTTTGATGAGAATTTGTATAGGGAACATATGGACTAATATTATTAATTGCATCCAAACCTACCTCATTGGCTAAAATCATGCAGTAGAATTTTTTACATGTAAATCCATAATTATTTGAAGCTTTATCCAAAGGAGTAATAATAAATTTGTTTCTCAATAATTTTAATAGGTTACTGAACCTGTCCAAATTAATAGTCTTATTGCTACTTAATCCTCTATTTTTTAACTGCAAAATTTTTTTCCCAAGCATTTTTTTGAAGTAGCTGTAGTATTTGTCAAACTTATCAAAACAAAGATGTTTTTGGACACTTAACTTTTCAATATAAATGACACACTTAGCCAAAATTTCACTTTCAATAGCATCAAAATCAATTTCAGTGGGTAATCTAAATTTAGTCCCAAAATTAAG
>JAAETO010000176.1 GCA_024228275.1 Arcobacter sp. | reverse complement strand
TAGACGTGCCCGTTCCCACTGATATCAGTGGAGTTGAGTAAACGGTAGTTGCTATGTTGACATTATCAACTATCAGATCCCCATAGGTCTCTGTGGATGATTTTGTGTATATGGTACCCGCTCCGCCATTGAAACTGCCTTTGCCTCCATAGGCAGCAATGTTCGCTGTGGCAAAGCCGGATATATCATCATAGTATATGGCTATGCGTCCACCACCACCGCCGGTAGTATAGCCGTAAGTTCCAATAGTCTTGCCACCGTTTGCCGTTATCATCCCCCCACCGCTTAATGTGCCAGTATCGACATATACTCCTCCTCCGCTTCCTCCACCATTATACTGCCCGTTAAATCCGTCTCCGCCATTGGCACTTATGTGGCCATTAAGCACTATATCATTAGCCAATATTTTTACCAGGCCTCCGCCGTTCCCACCGCTATTACCATTGTCCCCTCCTCCGCCGCTTCCCAGATCGTCAGGGTTGTACAGGCTGCCGTATACGGCGTTTACGGAATGCCCTCCGTATTTACCACCCAATCCTCCATAGCCACCTGCACTATAGCCGAAACTACCCCCCGTTGTCGTATTCCCTATCGTGCGTCCGTAGTTGCCCAAGTTACCGCCTGAGTTAGCGCCAAGGTAACCCTTGCCGGTTACGTCTATGCTGCTGCCAATGTCTATGGTCAGGGTGTTTGTGTTGATGACCAATTTATGTTCATCCGCTGTCGTTGTAGCAGGATGGGTCAATAGACTATTGTTTGTCAGGGTCAGCGTGTCTGACGTTATACTATCTACAACAAGCGTAGAGTTGTACAGGTTATAGTCAGATGCATTTGTTATTTTACCATTTACTGTTACTCCTCCATTATTTACAAATATCGCAAAGTTGTCCACCTCTATACTGTTTACATCCATCGCACCGTCTATCTCTAATCCATTGACCGTGTTCGGAGCTAATACCTTTATGTCATCATCCGTTCTTATCCTGGCAAGACCCTTTATGTCAAGTGTGTCAAAGATGTAAAGGCCCCGGTAGGGGCTGCCTGCTGAAGCAACCATTGTCATGTCGCCGTCATTCAGGTCTGTCGTGATGGTAGTCCCATCGTTGTTAAGGATCTTCATTACATTGCCCTGGCCCGTATTCGGATTAAGATATATGCCCACAAGATCATCCGTCCGCCAGCTTCGGGTACCATCTGTCATTGTGTTTGCCGTCAGGTCAGTAGACGTGCCCGTTCCTACCGATATAAGAGGCGTTGTGTAAGCGGTGGTAACGGTGTTTTTATTGTCCACTATGAGATCACCGTGGGTCTGGGTTGATGACTTTGTGTATATGGTACCAGCTCCGCCGTTAAAACTCCCTTTGCCTCCATAGGCAGCAATGTTCGCTGCGCCAAAGCCGGATATATCATCATAGTATATGGCTATGCGTCCACCACCACCACCGGTAGTGCGTCCATAAGTACCAATAGTCTTGCCACCGTTTGCCGTTATCATCCCCCCACCGCTTAATGTACCCGTCTCTACATAAATTCCTCCGCCACTGCCTCCTCCATTATACCACCCATCATACCCATCACCACCATTGGCACGTATGTGGCCATTAAGCACTATATCATTAGCCCTTATCCTTACCAGGCCTCCGCCGTTCCCTCCGCTATTACCATTGTCCCCTCCTCCTCCGCTTCCCAGATCGTCAGGGTTGTACAGGCTGCCGTATACGGCGTTTACGGAATGCCCTCCGTATTTACCACCCAAT
>JAAETO010000175.1 GCA_024228275.1 Arcobacter sp. | reverse complement strand
TTTCTCAACTATATTTATGAGTGAGAATTAAAAAAAAATATTTTTAATAATGAATTAGCAATAATTAGTTTTTTTATCCAAAATAAATTTAATTATTTTAAGTTTATTCTTTAAATAAAATTCATTTTGATACGATACTGTATATATAATTCTCATAATATTACATTTTGTTGAAAATTTCTTTGTTAAATAAGAATTCTTGTTGATTTTGTTGCATAGTCTTATTCTAAGGATAAAGAGGGTTCCACTTAAAAAAAGTAAGGTAGCAATTCTATCGTTTGATCTTGATGTTACAAATATAATATTTGTGACCAAGCAGGCGAAGCATTCTTTTTTCTTAAAATCTAAATAAATATTTTTATCCATTTTTTTAAACTTGATGATTACTTTATTCTTTTATCCACTACTTCTTATCAAAAAAGTTAGAACCTATTTACACAATAGATTTGAAACTAAAGTAAAAAATACTAAGCAATCTGAAACAAATTATTTTGCCAATATTCTATGGCTAAAAATTCAGGAACATTTTATTTTTAATTCTGGACAACTGTATTTTAATACAAAAGTAAAAAATCACGGGAACCCCAATACTCTTGCTCAAGCAAGAATTCTTTTGTCAGTCCTAAATTTAGATAAAAAACACTTAGTTACTTTCAACATAGATTTTCTTATTAAATCTTTAACAAAACACATTTTGAGTACAAGAAAAAAAAATTTATTATATGAATTCAATCAAAAATGGTGGAAAGATCAAGATGAAGGGATTGCCACTATTTGGACATTAATTGCTCTATTGGAAGTCTATAAAAAGAATAAGGATAAGAACTTATTAAATAATATCTTAAGCACAACAGAGGCAATGCACAAACATTTATTTACTGATGAAACAAGTTTAATGCATACAAAAAATGATAATTTTTGGTGTTTAAATTCAGTATCTACATATGCAATGTTTATAAGCAAGTTATTAGAATATCATTTCGACAAAATTTTTGTTCATAATCTCATAACATCAATAAATCTTTGTATTAATAACATTGACCAAGAAGGATATTTTCCATATTCTCAGACTAGAACTGGAACGTATTTATTACTTTATAATCCAATTGTAATAATTACTCTAGAGGATGCACTTGCTAGTAAATTTATTGATGAAAAATTGAAAAGAATATCATTTCAAAAAATAGAGGCAGCAAAAATATTTTTACACAAGCAACAAGATGAAAATGGTTACTTTGTTGAGCCAGAGCAAAAACAATATTCTAGATATATTATTTCAAATATTACTAGTCTGATTGCTCTAAGAAAAACAGTTTCAAAAGATGAAGAGTTAGTTATTTTTAATAGTATTAAAAGGTATCTTATCAATGATGAAATTTATTTGTGTCGAAATGAAAAGGGAGAATTTTTTAATGGAAGTCTTTACGAAGTTAAAGACGTTTTATTAACTGAAATATTCTACTGGCTAACATATTATCTAAGTACAAAAAAATGAAAATACTTTGGTTGACACCCCAATTTCCAATAAACTCAAATAGTATTAAGGGTATTTATGTTTATAGAACCGTCAAGTATTTATCTAAATATTATAATATCACAACTTGTTTGTTTTATCCTCAAGTTCCACCTCTTCTTAAAATTCTTTCAAATCCCCAAAAAGGTAAAGACTTATTTAGATATTGGAAAAATAATTCCCCAAAGAAATTTCCCAATCTAGAAGGTATATCAAATAAAAAATTATTTTTTGTAAAATATTTTCGTTTACCAAGAGGATTATTTCATCACATTGAAGCATATTTTATATATTTCACACTATTTTTTATGAAAAAAAAAATACAAAATGTTTCTATAATTCACTCAAATTGGATTTATCCTACAGGTCATTTAGCTTATTTACTATCGAAAAAATACAAAATTCCATTTTCAATTTCTCTCATGGGAACAGATGTTCACAAATTAAAACATGGGACTAAATATTGGAAAGTAGCAAAAAACATAATTGAAAAAGCCAATATTGTAACTTCTGTTTCGCAGGAATTGATTGATAGATGTATCAGAATGGATATATCAATTCCAAAAGTTAAAAGTTTGCTATTAGATAATATTTATGACATTGAAAAATTTCGTATTTTAGATAAAAATCAATTAAGAGAAACATACAACTTTAGTTTTGATTATAAAATAATATTATTTGTTGGTGGATTAGTAGAAATTAAGAATATAGATATCTTAATAAAAGCTTTTAGTTTATTGGATGATAGAAATTCAATTCTTTTAATTGCAGGGGATGGGCCAGAAAAAAATGGATTAGAATATATCGTTTCTAGCCTAAAACTTGAACAAAGAATATTATTTTTGGGGAATTTGAATAGTGAAAACCTAGTCAACTATTATAATGTAGCTGATGTACTCTGTTTACCTAGTAAAAATGAAGGAACACCAAACGTTATTGTTGAGGCTTTATTATGTGGGCTACCTGTGGTGGCAACAAATGTTGGTGGTATTCCAAATCTTATTAGTTCTAAAATCAATGGTTATTTGGTAGAGCCAAATGATTCAGTTTCATTAAAGAAATATTTAGAAGTATGCATTACTACACAATGGGACAGAATGAAGTTAAGGTCTTCTGTAGAAAAATTCTACCCTTCAAATGTTAAACAAACTTATGATCAATTATTTACAAAATTAAGTTTAGAAAGTAGTCAAGAATGAAAAAAATATTAATGGTTTTAGATAATGCTTATAACCCTGATTTAAGAGTTAAAAAAGAAATAGAAACTTTGATAAAAATGGGTAATAGTATTTCCCTTTTTTGTTGGGATCATGATAGTGATTTACCACTTAAAAAAAAAAAAAAAAACTTTTCTATAACAAGAATTAAGATAAAAGCACAAAAACAATTAGGAATAAAAAAAATATTTAGAT
>JAAETO010000174.1 GCA_024228275.1 Arcobacter sp. | reverse complement strand
TAAATAAAACCAGTAAATAATTAATAAATAATTACTTAAATAAATTTTCTACTTATTAAATATCTATTTAAAACGCTTATATTAAGGTACAATTAGAATTATTAATAATTTTTAAGTAAAAGATTATTATATAAATAATTTTATTATAATTGAATATAAGAGTTTATATATTATTTTATAACGAAAGTTGGATTTATAATGAGAGATAGATATTCAAAAGAAATCTCAATGTTATATATTGAAAAAAATAATGTTATTAGAAAACCTATATCTATGTTACTAAAAAAAGTAGTTAAGAAACTATATTTAGCATCAAATGAAAATGATGGTTTTTATTTATTTTTAAAATATAGACCAAGTTTAGTTTTAATTGACATTAGTACAAATGAAATAAATTATATTGCTATATTAAAACAAATAAGAGAAATAGATAGTGAAGTTTCAATTATTATTATATCAGCTCATAATGAAAATAAATTAATACTAAAATGCTTAGAATTCAATATACATAATTATATAAAAAGACCAATTAATAAAAATTTCTTATTAAAAAGCATAGAAAATAATGCAAAAATGATTTATGTAAATAAAATAAATAAATATCAACAAAATGAAATTATAAATCAAAAAATATTACTTCAAAATATAATAGACTCTCAAAAAGAAATGATTATAGTAACTGACTTTAAAGAAATATCCTTTATGAATGACTCCTTTTTGAATTTTTTTAAAATATCAAACTCAGAAGAATTTAAAAAAAAATAGAATTCTATTATAGATGTGTTTTGTGAGTTTGAAAATTATATCAATACAAAATATTTAGAAAAAGACAAAATTACTAATAATATAAACTTAGGAAAAGAATTTTTTAAATTAGTAAATAATACTGACGAATCAAAAAGAATTGTAATTATATGCAATACAAAACTTGAAGAGAAATCATTTTATATAAATATATCAAGTATAGATTCTAAAAAAGGTTTATATTTAATTGGACTAATGGATATAACTAAAATCACAATTGATAAACTACAAATTGAGAATATTGCATATACTGATGGATTAACAGGAGTAGCAAATAGAAATAAGTTTGAACTAACATTTGAAGATGAGTTATCAAGAACTAAAAGATATAAAAATCCATTATCAATTGCAATTTTAGATATAGATAACTTTAAGAACTTTAATGATAAATATGGACATCTTATTGGAGATGAAGTTTTAATTATGATAGCAAAAGAGTGTGAATTACAACTAAGAGCATCTGATACTTTTGCTAGATGGGGAGGAGAAGAATTCATTCTTATATTACCTCAAACAAAACTGGAAAGAGCAATAATTGTAATTGAAAAGATAAGAAATATAATTAAAAATAAAAAACATAAAACTGCAGGTTTTATTACATGTAGTTTTGGTGTAACAGAATATAAAGAAAAAGATAATTTAAAAAGTATTTTTAAAAGATGTGATAAAGCTTTATACCAAGCAAAATTTAATGGTAGAGATAGAGTAGAATATATAAAATAGTTTTTTAATTTAACTAATAAATCTATTTAAATATTCTTATATAAAAAATAAGTATACTTTATAAAAAAGAAAGAGGACTACTTGAAAAAATTTATTCTTTTTGATAATGATGGAGTTTTAGTTGAAACTGAAAAATGGTATTTTGAGGCAAATGTAAAAGCTCTAGCAGAACTTAATATCAAACTTGAAGAAGATGTATATTTAGAAATTATGGCTAGAGGGGGAACAGCATGGGAAATAGCAAAAAAAAATGGAATTTCAAAAAACATCATAGATAAAAAAAGAAAACAAAGAGATATTTACTATAGAGAATTTCTTAAAACAAAAAATATTGAAATTAATGGAGTTAAAGATATATTATATGAACTTTCAAATGATTATAAAATGGCAATAATTACTACTTCTAGAAGAGTCGACTTTGATTTAATTCATAAAAATAGAGGAATTGTTGATTTTATGGAATTTACATTATGCGTAGAAGAATACGAAAGATCTAAACCTTACCCAGATCCTTATCTTGCGGGAATAAAAAAGTTTAATGCAAAAAAGGAAGAAACAATTATAGTTGAAGACTCACAAAGAGGATTAACATCAGCATATAATGCAGGTATAGAATGTATTGTAGTTAATAATGAATTTACTAAAACACATGATTTTTCTAAAGCAAGCTATTTTATTAATAATTTACAAGAGTTGAAAACTATTCTTTAACTCTTGTTTTTAAATACTCTTTTAATCTTTTGATACCCTCTTTCATATGTTTTATATCTCTAGTATACGCAAATCTTAAATATTGTTTAGTATTGTTTGTACCAAAATCTACTCCTGGTGTTGTTGCAATATGAATCTTTTCTAATAATTCTTTGGCAAATTTAAAACTATCATTAGTATAAAAAGAAACATCAGTCCAAAGATAAAAAGCACCATCAGGTTTAGCATCAACTTTAAAGATTTCATTTAGCTCTTTATATAAATAATCTCTTCTTTTTTTAAACGTATCTTTTATATTTTCTAAGTACTCATAATCAAATGCCTCTAAAGCTGCATATTGAGATAAAGTGGGAGCTGAGATAAAAATATTTTGTGCAATAATTTCTGCTTCTCTACTTAAATATTTTGGAACAATTAACCAACCAAGTCTTAATCCTGGCATACAATAATATTTAGAGAAGCCATTTATAACAAAAACATTTTTAGAAAATTCTAAAGCAGAATGATTCTTTTTTTCATATACCAAGCCATGATATAATTCATCTGAAATAAAAGAAATTGCATTATCGTCACAATAATTTATAATCTCTTTTAAATTATCTTTATTATAAATATTTCCTGTTGGATTAGAAGGAGAAGAGATTTGTAAAGCATCTAATTTCTCTTTTTGTAAATGTTTAATATTTAACTGATAATCACATTTTTTATCTATATTCATAAAAACGGGATCAATATCAAGCATATGTGCAAAGTTTTTATAGCAAGGATAAGAGGGATCACTAAGTCCTAGTTTTCCTTTATATTTTAAAGTTAAAGTATAAGCAACTAAAAAAGCTCCTGAAGTACCTGGAGTTAATAATATTTGAGATGAATCAATTTTAACTCCATAAGTTTTTTTGTAATGTTTAACAATTTTTTTACGTAATTTTAAAAGTCCTAAACTTTCAGTATAAGAAAACTTGTCTTTTTTTATTGCTTGTTTAATACTCTTTTTTACCCTTGGACTTGGAGTTAAATCAGGCTGACCTATCTCAAAATGTATAGTATCATCATATTTTAAAGCATCTCTTACAATATCCATTACTATAAAAGAACTCATATCTTTGTATCTCATTTAAAATCCTATATTAATTTAAATATTGTAACTTATTAATATTTAATATTATTTTAATAATTTTACTGCAATTAAATGAAGGGTGAAAGACAAGGAAACTAAATTAAGCGAAGGAGAAGAAATAATACTTAATTTAGCTTCAATTGTTTTTTTGGCTGTGTAATATGTACATCAAATTTTTTAATGTATTGTAACTATAACACAGCTCACTTAAATAATTTATATAAAAAAAAACAAAAAAATTATTTTTATCACTATTTAAGTTTTTTATTTTATATAAGACTGAGCAATAATCTGCTAGTATTTCAAATAATAAATTAAGGATCTATTTAAATGCAATATTTTGGAATATTAGAAACTAAATATGAAGAGGTTTTTCTTACATCAAGTTTTTTATACTTTAATAAAGAAGATGAAGTAATAACAGCTAAAGAATTAAAACAAAAAATAAAAACAAATAAAGACAGAAAAAAAAATATAGCAGGTACTATTTTTTTATATAACCCCGTAGTTACCCCTGTTGGTTATGATTCAAACAAATTCTTACTGGAACAAGACTTTGAAAAATTTGATGAATATATAGAATTAAAATCTGAAAATTATATTACAACATTTAAACAAGCAATGGCACATCAATATGAAGGAAAACTTGTAGAAATTAAAAATCTTTTTAACCTTATAGAGGAAAATATTGATGCTTCACAACTTTTAATGAAGTTTAATGCAGATTTAGAAACATATAATTCTTCTCAAAATACTGAATTTGATAGAGATATTATGTATTTAGATGCTCAAAATATTGTACCTAGTGGTAAATTTGTATTTTTTGCGTGGGGAGAGAAAATAAATGCAAAAGAATTCCCTTTTATAAATGACTATGCAAAACTTATTTATGATAGAACAATACAAATGGGTAAAAAGGTTGCTTTTGTTTATAAAAAAGAGAAAACTTATGACGGTTCAATTGAGTTACTACAATTTGCCTCTCCAACTCAATACTCTAAATACAAACATGCAATAAGTCATTCAATAAAAAAATCATTTGAAACGAATCCTCCAATTTCAGTTTCTTACGAATAAATTTATTTAATAAGTTATTATATAAGACATAGAATAAAGTTCTAAGTCTTATATCTATTTAAAAGAAATTAAATTCTTCATTAATAATAAAAGAGTCCATTTCAAACTATATATTTTTTTATAATAAATTGAATGATTAGTGAATAATTCACTATTGACATTAATTGATTAGTTAGATACTATATTATTTACTTAAAAAAATTAAGTTAAAGGAAAAATTAATGAATGTTTATGAATATGCTATGAAAGTAGAAAAAGATGGAGAGGAATACTATAGAGAGCTAGCTAGTAATTCTGATAATACAGGACTAAAAAAAATATTTAATATGCTTGCAGATGAAGAAGTAAAGCATTATCATATATTTAAAAGTATGATGAAAAATGATATGGATAAGTTAGATAACTTGAAGTTACTTACTGATACAAAAACTATATTTGAGACACTTTCAAATGAAAAGAATAGTGTTAACTTTGATTTAAACCAAATTCAATATTATAAAGATGCAGTAGAGAAAGAAGATAATTCATATGAATTTTATTCTAATGAAGCAAAAAAAAGTGATAATGAAAAAGAGAAAAATATTTTTCTTAAAATTGCTGATGAAGAAGTAAAACATAAAAAAGTACTTGAAGAAATAGTATCTTTTGTTGAAGAACCAGCTAACTGGGTTGAAAGTGCAGAATTTTAAAATTATTAGATGAATAAAAGCATAAAATATGCTTTTATTCATATATAAAAACTATAAAGAAGCTAATTTCTTAATAATATCTTTTGCTTCATTTGCATCAAAAAATATATTATTGTGAAGTTCGTGACTCGATTTTTTAAGATACTCTATTTTTTTTAATTGAAGTTTTTCTTTATCATTTTCATAGTTTCTTAAAATATTAATCATTCCCTCTTCATAACTTTTTATAAGTTCACTTTTTTTTAAAGCAGATGATTTTGAAGGTCTATATTTATTTTTAAATAAATATATAGCAAAAGCAATAAAAACTAAAAATAACAATAATATATATATACTTGTGTAATCTAACATCTTTAAATCTATATCTTATTATTTGTTGCAGGAACAATTATTGGTTTTTTATTTAATGACTTAGCCTCTAAAGCAATAGATTCAGCTCTTTTAGCAATAGTAAGTGCCTCTTCTACCATTTTTCTATTTTCTTTTTCTAAACTTATATTATCAATTCTTTCAATTAAAGTTCTAAATTCCATATGACCTAAAACTTCTAATACTCCAGGAGCTTTAGATAAAAACTCTATATGATTAGAATCTCTCCAATTACTTGTTAATGATTCATCTAAATAAGCTTTATAATTTGCATTAATTTTAGTTTCATTTGCGATAAAAGCTAAATCTAAATTAATATCTTCTTTTTTATTAAAATATAAATCATGTAATTGTTGTAAATAAGAAGCTAATTTTAAACTTGTAATATAATTATAAACTTTTTCTTTTTCATCTTTTTCTAATAAATAATCTAAAATATTAATAGAAACTTCTTCATTACCTCTTGTTAATAAGTCTTCAATTTTTTTATGACAATTTTCATAAATTTGTTTTGACTCTTTATCATCTAGTTTTTCTATAAATTTAAATAATTCAAGATTGTAACCGTAACTAAACTTATTCATTATTCCTATCATAGGTTTTAAAATTAAAGATGGATTGTCTAAAGTATTAGCATATTTAACAATAGCATTAACATTATTTACTTCATCAATATTAAAATATGTATTTTGATAATAATAAGCTATTTCTTCATTTAAATTAACATCTAGCAACTCTTCAGATTTACTCTTGTAAAACTCAGTTAATTCTTTATTGTTATATTTTATTGAAGCTTTAGAAAGTTGCTCATATTTTTCAGTAACTTCTAAATATTTATCAATTTTTTCAGTAATATTAAAATTTATTAAAAGTTTTGATGTTCTAAGTAAAATATGATTTTTACTGGCATTTAATACCTCACTAACCTTTACACCTCTTTTAGGTAACTCTTCTACTAATAAAGTTATTCTTTCATTGTATTCATCATAACTTTTAGAATCTTGTATTTGATCTACAAGTTTAATAGCAGCAGATATCTTAACTGATCTTCTAATGAAAAAATAAACAACAAAAAGAATAAATAAAACAACACCTACTATAATTAAACTTTCATTGGGAGCTTTACTATAAATATCTAATAAATTATATTGTGATTCTTTTGCAATAGATAAAAATTCTGTAACTGTCATCTTTTTTCCTTATAAAATATTTTAAAACTTAAAATATTAGTATACAAAAATAAACTTTATTTTTATTTCATATAATTAATATTAAATAATTGCATGTGCATTTTTAACGCATTATTTTTTTATTTGTGCTTCGAGATCAGATGAAGGGACTTCACCAAGATATTTTTTAATAAATTTACCATCTTTTCCATATAGAAATGATTCTGGTATTTTTTTAACATCATCAAAAGCTTCAGCTATTCTAAAATTTTCTTCACTTACTGTAATTGGAAATTTAATTTTATGTTTTTCGATAAAATCTGCTAATTCTTCTTTATCCTTATCTCTTTCATATAAAATTCCTATAATTTCAAAATTATCACTATATTTTTCATATAACTTATTAAATATAGGTATCTCTTTTATACATGGTGGACACCAAGTTGCCCAGAAATTCAATAAAACAACTTTACCTTTTAATTGTTCAGAACTTAAAATATCATTCTCTACTTTAAAAGTAATTGTCTCTCCCTCAGTTGTTTTTAGATTAAATGTTTTATTACTTTTTTCTTTTAGTTCTTGAAAACTTGTATTATCTTCAACAATTGTTTGAGCTTCTTCATTAGAATTACAAGCATTTAAAAAAACTGAGATTAAAAGTGTACTAAAAATTAGAAAAATGTTTTTCATTCTATTCCTTTATTATTTATATATTTCTGATTCTACTAAATCTAAAAATTCGTTATAAATTAGATTTTCTAGCTCTTTACCATTTACAAACAATGAAGGAGTACCTCTAACTCCTAACTTATTTGCATCTTTTCTATCAAATTCTAAGAGTTTACTAATATCTATATTTGCAACATCTTCTTTTAGTTTTTCTATATCTATACCATCTATAGTAGGTAAATACTTCCATAATAATTCTGGATTAGGATTAGTTTTTGATGCCCATTCAGGTTGATATTTATAGACTATTTCAGTCACCTCTTTATATTTATTTTGTAATCTTGAAGCTTCTAATATTTTTATTACATAAGCTGAGTTTTTATGATTATCTAAATACCTAACAACCAATTGAATATCCTCATAATATTCTTTATAAATTTTATAAATAGCTGGATGAAAATTTCTACAAGCTGGACATTCAGGATCTGTAAATTGAGTAATTATTATATTTTTTTTATTGTCACCTAATTTAACGGAATGTTCTCTTACAAATGGCGCACCTGAAGAGTTCTCTTTTGCATAAGATTCTATTTTATTTGATTTATTTTTATTAAATCCAAAAATAGCTCCTATAAAAATTAAAACTAAAACTACGATAGATATTAAAACAAGTTTTTTATTTTGCATTTTTCAATCCTTTTTGACCAATAATTAATAATATGAATATAAATAAATAAGCACTTAGAGATAAAAATGGAATATTAATAAACCCTAAATATTCGAAATATTCAGTCGAACAAGGAACACCTTGTCTACAAGGAACAACACTCTCAGGAATAATACCCCACATTAATAAATTATGATAAATAGAAAAAAATAAACCTATAAAAACTAATGGCATAGAGTATTTCAATATTTTATCATCAGGGTATAATAAATTAACTAAAAATATTAATACTAAAGGATACATAAATATTCTTTGATACCAACACATTGAACAAGGTATAAAATCCATTATTTCACTAAAAAAGAGTGAACCTAAAGTTGCAATAGCAGAGACTAAAAAGCATAAAAGAATTATGCTAGAACTAAATATTTTATTATTCATAAACATCCTAAAAAAAAATTTTCAGATTATACCTAAAACTTGTGTAGATTATGTGGATTTATTCTTATTTTTCTTATATAGTTTTTTGATCTCTTTTGCTAATAAATGAATAGCCATTGCGTAATATGTACTCCGATTATATCTAGTTATAACATAGAAATTTTTTGTTCCATACCACAATTCATCACTATTATATCTATCAAGTTTTATTAAATGGACTTTCTTAGGATAATAAAAATTTTTATCTTTTGGCTTTATTCCTTTTAAAAGTGATCTTTTATATTTATATTTAAAACCTGTTTTAAACTTATTAAATCTTTTACCTCTATAAGAAACTCTTGTTGCAACTGGTATTTTTTTATTCCAACCAGATTTATAAAAATAATTAGCAATACTTCCAATTGCATCAATATCTTCATCAAGTTTAATTTTTCCGTCTTTGTTAAAATCAATTGCAAGTTTTTTAAAATTACTAGGCATAAATTGAGCCAAACCTATAGCTCCAGCAAAGGAACCATGAATTTTTTTTGGATTTTTATTATCTTTTTTAACTAATTTTAAAAAAGCTCTTAATTCATTTTTAAAAAAGATATTTCTTCTGTTTTTTTCAAAAGCTAAAGTTACCAAAGTATCAAAAACTGGATAGTTTCCCATATGTTTTCCATAATAACTTTCAATTCCAATAATAGCAGTAATATATTCAGGTTGAACTCCATATTTATCATATGCTTTATAAAGTGTTTTTAAATTTTTTTTCATAAATTCTGCGCCAAGAACAACCCTTTTTTTATTTAGAAGTTTTTCTTGATATCTATCCCAGCTTCCAGAATAATTACTAGCTTCAAAGTCTTTTTTCTTAGCCTTAGTATAATAATTTAGTGAAGATTTTTGTACTTTAACATTACTAAATAAACTTTGTAAATTCTTTTTATCAAAATTATCATTTTTTACTAGTAAATCTATAAAATCCTTAACATTCTTATCATATAAATAGTTTTTATTATATGCAAACAAAGAAGAGGTGCATATAAGTAATAAAATTAATGTTTTTAATAAATTATGATTTTTCATCTAAGAAGGATATCATAATAAATAAAAAAATTATATAAATTTCAAATATAAAAATAAAAATTTACTATTTTCGTATAGAAGTTGCAGTTAAAAATATGTAATATTTTCCAGTTAATGTAACTCTAAATTTTTTTTGTTGTAAATATTTTTTACAAAAGTATGCATCTTTATATAATATAGACATTTCTGAATACGAATAATTTGGAGCTTTCGCACCATATATTATCTCTCCATCTATCCATCTACAATTAGGAAAACCTAAAATCATACTGCCATTATTATTTAAATAATTTTGAACAATATTCATAAAAGTTTTATTAAAATCTAAATTTGAACTTTGTAAAGTACCTACAGAAATTATTAAATCAAATTTGCCTAAATCTAGTTCTTCTAATTTATTTATATCATGTGCATAAAATTTAACATTTTCGTAAGCAATATATTTTTCCTTTGCAATTTTTATTGCAGAATCACAATAATCAATACCAACAAACTCAATATTACTAAAATTATTGCAATAGTCTTTTATAAGATCAAACTCTTCTGCTGTATTAACTCCTAGATTAAGTATTCTACTTCTTTTTTTAACATTTACATTTATTAAAGATTCTAAATAGCTGATTAATACTTCAGGTTCTTCATTCTTATTAATTTTAGAAAATGTAGACATTTGACCATATTTTTCTTCTTTATTTGAATCTTTATTATGAAAAGAATCACTTTGATTTAACTTTTCAAATCTAATAATTACACTATTTTCAGAGCTTTTAATAGGTGTTAACATCTTACAAAATAGTTTTTGTGCCAAATCAATCCATGATTTGTAACTTCTATATATATACTTAGTGTCATTTGCTAAAACAATTTCTCCAGAATAAGAAGACTTATATAAATCTGGATTTAATACTTCAAACTCGTATAGTTTTAAATTATTACAGTCTATAAAATCTTTTTTTAATACCTTTACAATTTCAAACATAGATTCACTTGTAAATTTATTCATATATTATCTTTTTAGATATTATAACAAATAATATCAAATTAAAAGACAACTAATACCATTTATAACCATTAAACTTACCAAAAACTCACTTATTTATATTAAATTAAAATTAATTTACAAAATTCACATCTTGAGTTTTATACTAGTTTATTATTATGAGTTTTTAATTGAAAAAAATTATTATAAATTAAACAAATTACAAAAGGAATCCTATGAATTATACAAACTTAGAAAAATCTTTATGCAAAACAGATAACTTAACTTTCGCACCTAATAAAATACTGTAAAGAACGATATATTCGTAGTTAAGGTTGAATAAAATATAGTACTTGACATCCATTTTTTGATATTCTAAACCCCTATAATAAAAGACTTTAAAAAAATCATTTAGCTTGTCAAGTACTATGACAATTTTTTCTTGAGATGCCAAATAACAGTAACTCTTTCCAGACTTATCCTTAAATTTAGGTGCGAAAGTTAAGATACTATTTAAAGTGGGCTAAAAAACAGTCCATTACTTAGTGTTATTTATCTTAATGGGTTTAAGCTTAAAATCTAAATCAAGAGTCAAATATAAAAGTAAAGTAATTCATACAAATACTAAATATATCTTTTTGGAATAAGTTTTAAAAATGAAGATTTAAGATTAGGGTTTTAACTTCTTTCCTTCTTCATCATAAGAGAAACTTTTTGGAGTGAAACCGAAATAAGATTTATCCCCATATAGAATGATTTTTTGTCCTTTTTTAAGTCTTTTAATTGCTTTTTTCGAAACACCGCAAACATAGCCACCATTAATAAGCATATCATATCCAACTAGTTCTATTCTATTATAACAAAAATCTCTATAGCCTCCACCTTCTCTTATATCTTTAATATATTCAGTTTTACTAATAGCTTGTTTATCTACAATAGTATGTAAAACAACCATTAAAGCTCTATCTGTAAACATTTTACCTAAAAGTGGTATAAATATTAATATAATTAAATAGATTTTAATTTTACTTGTATTTGTTTTTTTCAATGATTCAAAAAAGTTTTCATTTGTTCGAAGGTCGTATTCCATACGTATTATTAGAACTATAGCTAAAGTAGCTACCAAATAATTATTCCAAGAGTTTTCAAAAATTTCTTTATTTACAATTACTTTAGATATAAACATTGCCCACAAAAAAATTATACCACATATTATAACGAGAATAAGTGGTAAAATATCTTTTCTTTTTACTTCACTATTTCCTATTTTCAATAAAGCTCCATCAAACATAATTCAATTAATTATAGATTATATCTTCTTATTTCATATTTAAACAACACCTCAGCTGTTATATCTCAACTATTAATTAGGCTTAACTTCTATATATATTTTTTATCATTAATAAGTATTATTACTTCCGAATAAGAAGACTTATATAAATCTGGATTTAATACTTCAAACTCAAATAAGTTTAAAGTATTTGACTCTAAAAATTTTTTTCTAATTATGTTGATAATCTCAAACATTGTTTCAGTTGTAAATTTATTCATGTATTATCTTTTTAAAATTATATCAAATAAATACCTAAGTAATAATTTAAGATATAATATTTTATAATTTTGACAATTAATAACTTTTTATTGTTTTTGTAATCAAACTATTATCTTTAAATGATATAATAATTTTATGAAAGAAAAAGTATATGTATTAGATACAAATATCATTTTGCAAAACGTTCAAAATCTTAATAAGATTTCTGACAATAGTACTAACAATATAGTAATACCGGAAACTGTATTACTTGAATTAGAAGATAAAAAAAAGCTAACAAATGAGTTAGGTTACTATTCTAGAGAGTTTGCACGATTATTAGCAAAAATGAAAATAAAAGAAATTGACTATAAGGTTGGATTTAAAGTTGTAAAACTTTATAACGATAATATAACGATACATATTATCTCAAAAGATACGTATGAATCTGAAATAGAGCAAACTCATTTAAGTGAAAGTAATGATAAAAGAATCATTGAAGTAGCTGCTATTTCTCAAGAATATTATAAAGGTATTCAAACAGTATTTTTATCACTTGATGTTTACGCAAGAACATTTGCATTATTTAAAGGGATAAAAGCAGAAACACTTCATGATGATAAATCAACAGTTCCTAAATTTGAATTTATAAAAAAACTTAATATTGATTCATCTTTATTTAATTCATTGGATGGAAGTGAGATTACTTTATATGATGCAGAATACAGTAATGAAAATTTTTGTTATTCCTTTGAAAGTGATGATGGAAATTCAACATATGCAATTATATTAAATAAAAGAATAAATATAATGACAGAAACTGATTTTAAAAATATGCAAGTCAAACCAGTTAATTTAAAACAAAAACTTTTTATGAAAGCAATATTAACTGATATGTTTGATTTACTTGTAATAGATGCAAAAGCAGGTTCAGGTAAAACATTAATGTCTATTGTTGCGGCCATGAGACTTATAGATTTAGGACATTATGATAAAATTGTTTATGTTAGAAACTCAATTGAATCTCTTGATCGTGGTGCTGATATTGGATATTTAGCCGGAAATGATGAAAAATTCAGAATTTATAACATGGCTTTACAAGATACTTTAGAATTCATTGCTAAAAAGCAATTAAAAAAAGGTGAAAATAAAGAAAATAAAGAGTCTATTGAATCTAAGATTTCTGAACTTACATCTAAGTACTGTATTGAAACTTTATGGCCTGGAGAAGCAAGAGGAAGAACATTATCTGAAGCTATTGTTATTATGGATGAATGGCAAAATAGTAGTGAAAAAACTACGCAACTTATATTAAGTAGACTAGATGAATCTTGTATGGGAATTATTATTGGTTCAAATAGACAAATTGATAACTTGTATTTAAATAAATATAATAATGGATTAACAACATTATTGAAAAAAACTAAAGAAGAACATCCTGAAATAAACATGTTTGCAATTGAATTAGAAAAAGCAGTGCGTGGTAAATTTGCTGAGTTTACTGAAAGAATATTTGAAAGGAAAAAGTAAAATACAAAGTAGATTAATAAATGATACAATATATAATCATATTGAATATACTAAACTTGAAGATAATATTCTTCAAACAAAAATAGTAAATAGATTACAATTTGTAACTCAAAATGCACTAGCTTATTTTTCATATCCCTCTATTACTACAAAAAGATTAATTCACTCTTTGGGTACTATGCATTTGAGTTCATTTATATTTAAAAATTCTTTATTGAATGCAAATAAGCAAACAAAAGACAGTTTATTAAAAGATTTAAGAAAAGTAATAAAATCAATAATAAAAGAAGAAAAAATAAACATTAAGCTAGATGATATTGCTTATTTTGATAATAAAGCTTTATATCAATTTACCATTCCTACAAAAAATAAAAAAGACAGAGCTATTTATACAATAGTTTTACAAACTATTAGAATTATTGGACTTTTACATGATGTAGGGCATTTACCTTTTTCTCATCAAATTGAATATGCTTTACAAAAAGTTTATTATAATATAATCAAAAAAGATAAATCTTTAAGATTAGAAAAAGAGATTGAATTTATCAATATTTATGCAAAAATTACTTCTAATTCTAAACTTGTATTACATGAAGCAATAGGCAAAGAATTACTAATTATTTTATTTGATTATGAAATTCATGACTTAATTAAAGATTCTGAACAAAAGGAATATTTAAAATTATTAAAAACTCTTAGTATTTATATATTAGAAAATAGGAAATACAAAGGATTTGATTTTTCAATTTTACATAGAATAATTGATAGTACTGTAGATTCGGACAGATTAGATTATGTAAATAGAGATATGCTTGCAAGTGGCTATATTACAGGACCAAATGATCATATAAGAATCACAAAACAAGCAGTATTTGTACAAAAAGACGATAGTTACTACTTAAGCTATTTTGATATGAGTTTAATTGATATTGAACATATGCTTGAAATGAGATTTAATTTATATAAAAAAGTAATCTATAATCATGGTATTGCAAAAACAGATGCATTACTTGAAAATGTCGTACAATATTTATCGAATAAATTCTTTGAAAGTAAAGAAACAAGTGAAAATCAATCAGAAAACATATCAATGCTTTGGTCTTTTACAAAAAATGAAAATATAGAAAAAAAGTTAGATACGATATCTTTATTAGATGAAAATTGGCTAATTTCACTTTTTAAAAATGAATATTTTTTATTAAAGAACAAAAAATCATTAAGTCAAGAAGATAAAAAATATATGTATTCATTCGAGGAAGTACTTTTTGGAAAAAGATTTTTTCACTCACCATGGAAAAATCTAAATGAATTTTATAAAATATTAGATTTTACAACTATCCAAAGATATGAATTTAGAGAGAGTTTTGGATATATAACTATAAGTAAATTAAAAAAGCTTCAAAACCTATTAGATATATTTGTAAAAAAGTGGGAGAAATTGAATAAAGAGTTATTTTTTACATATCGAATAGTTTCATTTAAAATAGGTATTGAAAAAGATTTTTGTTTTTATGATTGTGAAAATTTAATTAATCTTGATGAAATATCAACATTAAGAAAAAGATTAAAACAATCTATGTCCAATACTGTTCCTTTTTATATTTATTCAAATAAAAAAATCATTAGTAAAGAAATGAAAAATGATTTAATAGATATCATATTTACAGTTTTTAATGATTAATCATATGAAAAAGATTTATAGATCTTTTTCACATTTTATGAGTTCGATAACTCCGTCATACATATCTTGAACACATTGAACTTCGGTCACACCAAGTCTTCTCTTATTACTTATATCAAAAATACCATTTTCACTATTAGAATGTTCTCCATTAATACCTCTAATTTGAAGATAATGTTTATTTGCAATTTCTTCTAATAATTTCATATTTAAAGATAATTTTGGAAGTTTAATATGAACACTAGCTCTCATTGCAGTTCCTAAATTAGTAGGACAACTTGTGATATAACCTAGATGCTCATCATACGAAAATTCAATCTTTTCTTCTAGGTTTTGAATTGCTACAATCAATCTTTGAAAAACTTCTTTTATATTTCCGCCCTTTTGCATAGATATAATTCTTAAGTGATCTTCTTCATTTACCCAAACAAGAAATGTTTTTTCATTATTATGAAATATACCTCTGCCACTTGGCCAATCCCTATTTAAACCAGCTTCTTCTAAATAGCTATCTCCTGCTTTAAATAAAAAATGATCGTCTATTAAAGATAATCTATCTTCTTCTTTCATACCTTCTAAAGAGAAATATTTACCTTTTAAACTACCTTCAAAAGAGGATAGTGTATTAGATACAATACTTTGTATTTCATCTCTTTGTTCTTTTGAAATTGCAGGACCTAAAGGCATATTATCAAAATTTCTTCCAACTCTAATTCTCGTTGAGACTATATAATTGTCAAGTTCTTCCAAATAAGGAGTATTTAAATCTTCAGAATTTAAATTACTTAGATGTTTTCGGTCTTTATCAAAATCATGATACTCTTCAATAACTTTATCAAAAACAATAGAAAATATTTTATAAGACTCTTTATCACCTGCATAAATACCAATATTACTGTCAGGGTTTTTAACTCCAGAATTAATTGCTTGTTCTATTGTAAAGCCATTTTTAGTAATTTTTGTTTTTAATTTTTTAAATATATCATTTGTTAAATATTTCCGCATTAAAGATTTATGTTTTTGAGTAAAACTAGGATATTCCACATATTTCCTTTTTTAATAATTTATAGATTCTATCTTTTTTTATATTACATATTGAAATATTTTTTAACTATTTTTATATTTCTTGTTAATATATTATTTTAAAGGATAAATTATGAGAGTATTAGGAAATTGTCCATATTGTAATGGAAAAGTTATTTCAAAAAAAATAAATGTTAGAGGAAAGCAAATAAAACTTTTTACTTGTCAAAATTCAAATAAGGAGTATGATGAAAGTGAATCATATGTATTCACAGCTGACTCTTCTTGTACGTTTAGAGTATATTCAAATGCATTTTTAAAATGGAATAAAAGATCATTTTCAGAATACGAAATGAAAAATCTTTTAAAAGATAAACAAGTTATTGTAAGACTACATGGTAAAAAAGGTTCTAAAGAATATTTTAAATATGTTATTTTAGATAAAACCTACGGAGTATCCATATTATGGGATGAAGAAGTCGAAGAAAAAGTTTCATAAAACTAAAAAGAGTAATCTCTTTTTAGTCTTGTCTTGAAGTTGTTTCTAATAGATGGTACCCAAATTGAGTTTTAACAGGTCCATGAACTACATTTAAAGCTTCATTAAATACTACTGTATCAAATTCTGGAACCATTTGTCCTTCAGAAAAACTACCTAAATTACCTCCATCTTGTCCTGATGGACATTTTGAAAACTCTTTCGCAATATCTTCAAATTTTTCACCATTTTCAATTCTATTTTTTAATTCTATACAAAACTCTTCATCTTCTACTAATAAGTGTCTAGCTGTAGCTGTAGCCATATAATTATCCTTTTAAATTTTTAATTTTTAATTTTAGCATAAAAGCTTAAACTATTACTTAATCATAATACTTTAGAAATATTATTTCTCATAAGCTTTATAATACTTGCCCTTTATTCTTTTATTATTTAAACCATCTATTGCTTTTTTTAAAACACTTTTTTTAACTGCTACGTATGATACAAAATCTAATATATCAATTTTTCCAATATCATTTTTATCCAAACCAATACCAGCTGTTAATGCACCTAAAATATCACCAGCTCTAACTTTTTGTTTTTTACCGCCATTTATAAATATAGATCTAAAATCTGAATCAATTTTATATTCTAAATTATCAATTATTGAATCTAACTCTAAAAAATTAATGTCATCAAATTTTTCTTTTATTGAATCAATTTGATTATCATCTTCATTAGTAAATAGAGTAACAGCTAAACCATTTTTTCCTGCTCTTGCAGTTCTTCCAATTCTATGAGTATGTACCATTTCGTCACGTGCAACATCATAATTAATTACTAAATCAATATCATCAATATGTAAACCTCTAGAAGCAACATCTGTAGCAATTAATATAGGATAAGACTTATTAGAAAAGATAATTATTGTTTCATCTCTATCTCTTTGATCTAAATCAGAATGCAAGGTTAACACATCCAAACCTAAATCTAGTAAATCATCACTTAATTCATTACATTTTATTTTTGTATTACAAAATATTAAAACTGACTTAGATTTATTTGATGAAATTAGAGCTGGTATTATAGAAGTTTTACTTCCTTCATTAATTCCATAAAAATTTTGAGTAATAATATCTGTATTATGAACACTATCACTTTTTACAAACATCGGTTTTTTCATCATTTTTTGAGATAATGTTTTAATATTGTCTTCATATGTAGCAGAAAACAATAAAGACTGTCTATTTATAGGTACATAGTCAACAATCTTTTCAATATCATCATAAAATCCCATATCTAACATTTTATCTGCTTCATCAAGAACTAAAGTATCAACTTCATTTAAATCAATTTTTGATTCATGTATATGCTGAAGTAATCTTCCTGGAGTAGCTACTATTATATGTGCACCATGTCTTAAAGAGGCAACTTGTGGTTTAAAAGGTGTTCCACCACATAATGTTAAAACTTTTACGTTATGGATATGTCTAGATAATTTTCTAATTTCTATGGCAATTTGATTTGCTAACTCTCTAGTTGGAGCTAAAACAACAGACTGGATTTTAAATTTTTTAACATTAAGTTTATTAACCAAGGGAATAGAAAATGCAACTGTCTTTCCTGAACCAGTTTTAGCTTGAGCAATAACGTCATTGCCTTCTAATATTAATGGTAAAGATTTTTTTTGTATTGAAGTTAAATTTTCAAAACCTAAACTTTTTAGATTTTCTTTAAAATCTTTTGGTAAAAATAAAGTGTTTAAATCAGAAATAATATATCCTTTTATATTTTTTTAAAATAGTATGAAGTTCCAAAAACAATAGCTAAAATTATTGCTATTCCATAATACTTATACTCTTCTGCATATGTTAGAATAATCTCACCCATCATATAACTTATACTACCTACTATTATAGCCCAAGCAACTGCAGCAAAAGCATTATAAATAGTGAATTTTTGGAATGAATATTTTGTTAGTCCCATTGCCAAAGGAATTAAAGTTTTTATTCCATAAACATATTTTTGAATAAAGACTACTAAAGAACCATATCTTCTCATTAAAAGATGTGCTAAAGCTACTTTCCTACCGTACCTTTTCATAGTATCATTTGCATATTGCTTATTAGTTCTAGCCATATAAAATAAAAATTGATCACCTATAAAGTTTGAAGTTCCTGCGATTATAATAGAAACAACTATATTAAGCTCACCTGAATAAGATAACACTCCTGCAACAACAAGGCCAACAAAACCTCCACCAAAAGAATATAAAAATAATGCTATATATCCCCAATCTTTAATAATATCTTCCAAGTTAAACCTTTATATTGAAATATTCCAAAGACTCAAGAATATCTTCATCTTCTAAATCTATTAAATTTTCATTTATTTGTTCTTTAATTTTTTTAACAATAAAATTTTTTACTTTATTTTTAACATCTTCTATATCGTCAACAAATACAAAGCCATTAAACTGTATTTGATTATCATAAAAAACTAAAGTTCCATTACAATTTTCTTCTATAAACTCTGTAATTTGTCTATATGAAATATCAAAAGGTATACTATGCCATCCCATCTCTTCAAGCTCTTTATTTTCAAATAATTCTACACCATCTGTATGATGGTCAAAATATAACATATTTTCTTGATTCAAGAAAATTATTTCTTGCCAAGCCATTATTGGTTTTATATTGCAATAAGTCCCATTTATAGTAGGTTTATAATCTTTTAATATATTTTTAATTAAAGAATTTGGATCTAATAAATTATTTATATTTTTCTGTAAATCTAACTTAAAAATAATAGGTTTAGACGTATTCCTTTTTTCATCAATATATACTATTCCATCTATATCAATTACTAAATCTTTTTTTAAAGAAACTGCATTTAATATTTTTGTAATGTCAATTTCAATATTTAAATCTTTTATATCAACTTGTTTCAAAATTTACCTTTATATTAATACGCGATTGTAACTAAAATTATCTAAAACTTATTGGTATTATACACTTTGTATATATGAAATAAGAAAAAATTAATTTTTATTAGAAATTTAAGTTTTTTTTCATTTCTTAAGATTAAATTATATATACTGATTAAATAATAAATCAAAGAGGTGTTAAATGTCCTTATTTAAGAGCTTGTGTAAGCATATTTATAAGAACCATATAAAAACAATTTATATAATAGATATACTATATATGAAAGATATTAATGCTTTATATGGATTTGAAAATGGAAATTTTATTATATCTCAACTATTAAATTTACTTAAAAAAGACATAAGAAATCTTATTATTGAAAAACTAGGTAAAAAGCTTTGTATTGAAGTAAAAAATACTCATGTTGACGTATTTACTGTAACAATTTTTAAAGAATTAAATAAAATGGAAATTTTAGAAGTTAAGAATATTATTTTTAACAGTATAGTAACTAAACAGTTTGATATTTTATATTCAAATATATCTATTGATATTGATATTACAATTGGTTGTTCGCAAGGTTCAGAAAAAGAACTATTCATATATGCAGAAAAGGCCTTACACAATGCAAAATTGAATTATATACATTTTATGTACTATGACTCAAAACTTTTTAATAATCATTTTTCAAATGAAAAGCTACTCGAAACTTTACATAGAAACATACAAAACAAAACTGTTGAACCATATTTTCAAGCAATTCAAGATAATAAAACTTCAAAAGTAAGTAAATATGAAGCATTAATGAGAATATATGATAATGATGACAAAATAATTATGCCTCAAGTTTTTATTGAAAAAGCAAGAAAATATAGACTTTTTAATAAACTAATGGAAATTTTAATTCTAAAAGTTATCAATTATATTAGTGAATATAAAATTAATGTTAGTATCAACCTTGATTATAATGATATATTGAATCCATCTATGAAAAGTTTAATAATTGATAATATAAAAGATAATGATATAGGTCAATATCTAACTATAGAAATTTTAGAGAGTAAAAAAATAAGTAATTTTTATCTTGTAAATGATTTTATAAATGATATAAAAACTTATAATGTACAAATAGCAATTGATGATTTTGGAAGTGGTTTCTCAAATTATGAACATATTTTAAATATTAATACAGATTTTATAAAACTTGATGGAAGTCTTGTTAAGAAAATAGATGAAGATGTTTATTATAACCTTGTAAAAAGTATTGTCCTCTTTTGTAAAGAACAAAATATTAAAGTTGTTGCAGAATTCGTAAGTGACCTAAAAGTATTAAGATATGTAAAGTCTTTAGATATTGACTACTCACAAGGTTACTATATAAGCAAACCTAAAAAAATCAATGAAATCATTGGAGAAGAATTATGAAAAATGAATTAAAGGAAATTACCGATTTTACCGTTACTGAATTACTAGATAATGATATAATACTTCCTTCACAATATTTTAAGTGCTTTAATAAATATGCTAAGACAATTGAAATTAATATTGATGACGAATTTTTTGAAAAAGAATTAAATGAATTCATTTTAGAAGAATTTAGCTCAATAAATACTTATGTAAATGATGCTATTAGGACAATTGACAATGTATCAGATATTACTTTAAAAGTTCAAAATGCTATAAAAAATAATGATACAATACAAATTAGTAAATTGTATGATAATATTAAAGATTTACAATTACAACTTGAAGATATTACTAATACTGTCTATACAGATCACATAACAAAAGTAAATAATAAAAAATGGATTTATCATAAATTTCTTAATAATGATTCAAATTTCAAAAACGATACTATTATAATTTTAATTGATGTTCACGATTACAAATATATTTCAAAAACATATAATAAATTAATTTCAAATAATCTATTAATTTTTATATCAAAATATTTAAATAATCATTTAAAAGAAGAAAAAATAGATTTTAATATAGCTAGATTCTTATCAAATAAGTTTATTGTTTCAGTAAATAATGAAAAAACAGATAATCTTCAATCATTAATAAATAATGTAAATAATATTTTACAGAATAAAACTTTAAAAACTAAATCAGGAGTAATGATTAAACCATCATTTAAATATTCTATAAAAGAAGTAAAAAAAGATGAATCATTTCATGACTCATTAAATACTTTATCAAAAGATATTGAAACTTCTAATAAAAGATAGGGAGTGTTAAAAATTCAGTCTCAATCTAATAAAACAACTATATTTAGTTAGAGAGTCAGGTTCAACAGGTTTACCTGAACGGGGACAATATTTATTAATAGCAATTTTTGACATTATTCATATCTCCTTGAGTAATACTTTGATTAATGTGTACACGAAAATCCATGATGCACATAACTCTCTAACTAAAAATAAGTAACCCTTAATCTCTTCACTGATTTATTTTTTATAACCATTAAATAACAGCTATTTGAGGCTTAAAAATTCACTAGTGTAACTTGTTTTTTTCCTGTGTTTTGTTATACAATTTTATTACATAACCAAAATTGCAAATACAAAATATAAAAAAGGTGAAGCAATTATTAGAAAAATTATAATATGAAAAATATTCATATCTGGAAGACTTGATTTTATTTTTAAGGATAATGGAATTTCTTGACTTTTCTTTTTGTCTTTTACTAATATATGTTCAGATAAAGCATCTTTTGTAATTGTTTCACAATTTTGAATGATATTTTTTATTTTTTTATTGTACAAAAATAATGATATTAAATATAATGGAAATCCAATAAGAAAAGGAGTAATTCTTTCATCTAAACTTGGAAAATAGAAATATTGAAGAAAAATACTTAATGGGATACCTATAAAAATTATAATTATAAATAAAACAGGTGGTTTTATGCCATTGTAAAAAAAATATCTGTAACCTTCAATATCTTTTAATTTATTTTGTTTATCAATATCATT